>JBAUBP010000142.1:0-17275 GCA_049676905.1 Bathyarchaeia archaeon | reverse complement strand
GATCTACTATAATCACTTCATTTTGCGACCTTATCGCTAGGTCTGCTTTTGCAACATGTTTTGCAAAAAGATTTCTTCCAGATTTAATGAAATCCTGATAGCCATCCTTGACGGTAACTCTTAGAGGAGCTTTATTTCCTAATTTTCTTAGAATTCTCTTTGCTCCTGGAATATTAAGGCTGAAAAGTCCGTCTGTATTCCTCAAAGTCGCCAAGAGCTGTTGTCTGAAAAATATTAGTTTTATTTTTCCAGTCCTGGGAGATCTTGTAATCTTAATACTTTCTGGAAACAGAGCTTCGCCTGCAAATCTACCTAATTGATAGTTGGCGACTCCTCTAAGTTTTCTTAGATCCCATAGGTTAGCTCGTTCCATTACTGACTCGTAAAGCTAATAGCTTCCTTTCTGATTTAAACTTCCGTTACCTAGCTTTAGGATGGTTTAAAAGGAATTGAATTGTGAAATTTGTGGCTCAAAGATCTATGGTCCTAGTAAAAGGATAATCCTCGAAGGTTCAAAACTTCTCGTTTGCATGAAATGTTCAAACCTTGGTGAACCTGACATCACAGAGAAATATCCATCACGAACAAGACGAAGAACTTTAGGAACTCCAGTAAAAAAGAGGACTAGCGGAAGTAGACTACCGAGAGAGATTGAGGAACTGGAAGTTGCTGAAGATTTTCCGAAAATGATTAAGGAAGCTAGGGAAAAGAAGAAGATGTCACAACAAGATTTAGCTAGAACTGTAAAAGAGAGACTTTCAATAATTCAGAAAATTGAATTGGGAAAGATGACCCCAGACTTGAAAATTAGTCGAGCATTAGAACACACATTGAGGATCAAACTTCTTCTTCCTAGGAGTGAAACTCCGGTCGAAATAGACAAGCCTGACCAAACCGGACTTACATTAGGAGATGTAATCCAGTACAAAAAGAAATAATGAGAGTTTAACCTGTTCACTTTTTCATCGACAATAAGTCTATTATCGGCTTTGTATTTGTTGGAGAAAAATTAAGCTTGAAAGTTGTAGTCCTTCGCTGGGGGCACAGATATAGGGATATTAGGGTTACCAGCCATGTTGCACTAACAGCACGAGCTTTCGGCGCTTCAGGTCTTGTCTTAGCTGACTCTGAAGATAAAACTGTTGAGAGGACTATAAAACGGGTCATCGATAAATGGGGTGGTACCTTCAAAATAGAAATGGGGGTCTCATGGCGAAATTACATTAAATCTTGGAAAGACAAAGGTGGAATCATTGTGCATCTCACGATGTATGGAGAAAATATTAAATCAAGTGATGTAATGCAACGAATAAAATTCTCCAAAAAAAATATCCTAGTTTTAGTTGGAAGTCAGAAAGTCCCTTCCGAATTCTATGACATTGATGTTTCAGATTTCAATGTTGCAATTGGAAACCAACCACACTCTGAGGTAGCTGCTATAGCAGTATTTCTGGATCGATTATTCGAAGATAATAAATTCAGCGATATACCAAAAGGAAAATTCAAAGTATTACCATCCGACCGAAAAAAGAGAGTAATCTCGACTGAGAGATAAACCAGGTTATGGCTTGAAATCATGTGATATTTAAGCCAGCGAGATTTAAAGTAATAAAAACAGCATTAGAAGCATATAAGAGCAGGACTATTCAAGAAATATAAAATACACTAAATTAAGTGAGTTGATAGAAACCAAGAAATCAGACAGTACTGTTCTTGGTTTGCTAATTAAGTCATATGATTCAGAGGACCCAAGATTGTCACTCATAGACGATGAATTTATGAAAGTCGCGAGTTTCTTAGGAGAAGATGAGGCTGTAAAGATAGTTAGATCCTTAGTCAAGTTAAAGGAAGCCACAGATGACGCTATTGCGAACGATACAGGTGTACGTCTAAATATTGTTAGAAAAGTTCTGTACAAACTCTATGACAAAACCTTGGTCGCATGTACTAGAATTAGAGACGAAAAAACTGGTTGGTATATTTTCTACTGGAAACTTCAGCCCGATCAATTGGATGCATTTATTCGAAGTCGTAAAAAGAGAACACTTGAAAAACTGAGAACCAGACTTGAGTATGAAAACTCTCATAACTTCTTTGTCTGCAATAAATGCAGAGATATACGTCCTCCATTCGAAGAGGCTATCGAATCAGCATTTCGTTGTTCTAAATGTAATAGTCAATTATCAGATAGTGATAATAGTAAAATAGTCGATGAACTCTCTAAAACGATTCAGAAACTCGAGAGTGAACTCGTGAACTGACTTTTTTTCAAAGATAAAGTCTACGCCATAAATTACTGATTAAATGATTTTAATAAATATCTAATCAGATATTCAGAATAAGGCATGCAATAACTTCGGCGCCCATTTTTAAAACAATAATTTGGTATGATAAAACTATTGAAACATAGAACATATTAGCAATGTCTTACCATTTACGAAAAGTAATCACTGAGATTCTTAGAATAGGTCGAAAAAATTGGATAAACAAGAAACTCTAGCTAAGATTGCCAATAGTCTTGCAGAATTGGATTCTGAAACACTCAAAAAGTCATTGGAAGATGCTGCCCACAACAAAATTTCAGTTCAGGAGATTATCAGAGAGGGATTAGGCAAAGGAATGCAGATTGTAGGAGAAAGATATGAAAGAGGGGAATATTTCCTTTCGGAACTAATAATGGCAGGAGTCACAATGAGAGAGGGAATGGTGCTTATGGAACCATATTTCAAAGGGCAAACGAGTGAGACCAGAGGAAAGATATTAATCGGAACAGTAGAAGGAGATCTGCATGATATTGGTAAGAATATAGTTGCGACAATGCTTAGATCGGCTGAATTTGAGGTACATGACTTGGGCGTGGATGTACCACCAGAGACTTTTGTTAAAAAGACCCAAGAACTCAAACCAGATATAGTTGCACTTTCTGCACTGTTGAGCGTCACTATAGGAAAAGTGAAGGAAACAATTAAAGCGCTTTCAGATACCTCTCTGAGAAAAGATCTTAAGATAATTATTGGTGGAAGTTGTATAAACCTTAAGATTGCAAAAGAATTGGGGGCTGACGCATTCGGTCGCGATGCTTGGGATGGAGTCAACCAAGCCAAACAGCTCATTTCAAGCTAAGAAAGTTATTAAATTTTAAAAAATCCGATTCCAGCGCTTTATCTAATCCTATGAAGCACAATTGCTTTAAATTCTTAGGTCTTCAAGATTTCAAGATCTCCAAACAATGTAGGGTGTAATTATGTCAAAAGAACTATCAATTGTGCTTGAGACTCCAAGAAGAGTTAAGCCTCAATATTTTGATTTGCCTTCTATTGGTTCACAAGAGATGCTTCTGAAAATTGAGGCAGTTAGCATTTGTGGATCCGATGCAGAGAGATATATCGGTGTAAAATTTGGCGGTCCACTAGCGACTCCTTTTCCTATTGTTATGGGTCATGAACTCGTTGGACAAGTCCATAAAGTTGGACAAGAGGCGTCTGATTATTATAAATTGAAGGTTGGAGAAAGAGTAGTAGTAGAACCTTACATTCCATGTGGCAAATGCAAATACTGCTTGACTGGTCATTATCCTTTATGCACTAGTAATCGATGTTATGGAGTAAATATCTCATGTAAAGATCCTCCTCATCTTTGGGGCGCTTATGGTCAATACATGTACGTAGCACCCCACTCTCGAGTGCATAAAGTATCTCCCGAAGTTCCAGCGGAGGAAGCATGTCTCTCCTCTGTGATTGGTAACGGTGTAAGATGGGCATCCACCAAAGGAAACGTTCAACCTGGTGAAACAGTCGTGGTTATAGGTCCGGGCTCCCAAGGACTAGCAACTGTAATGGTCGCTGATCATGTTGGAGCTGGCCAAATTATTCTTGCAGGGACTTCCATTGATAAGAATCGCCTCGAATTAGGCCGAGAATTCGGAGCAGATTACACAGTAAATGTTGATGAGAGAAATCTGCAAGATAGTGTTTCAGACTTGACTTCAGGAGACATGGCTGACGTAGTGATTCTTACTACAGGTGCTGTCAAAGCAATCGCGGATGCAACCAAACTTGTCAAATCGTTAGGAACTATAGTACTGCCAGGTCTAACAGGCGGCAAGACTGTGCCAATTCCTACCGATGAGATTGTCACTAAAGAACTAAAGATCCTAGGTGGTTTAGGTCAAGCATGGAATGTCGAGGCAGCGATAAAACTACTTGAGAAACAAAAATATCCAGTAAAGAAGATGGCCACACATATTCTTCCCCTAGAAGAGGCTGAGAGAGGATTGAAATTAGCTGCTAACGAGATTGAGGGTGAGGCTCCGATCAAAGTTGTCCTCACGCCATAAATCGAAACAACCCACAGAAGAGGAAGCGCTACGTTTTCTCAAGAAGATGGGTTGCAACGAAAAAATAATCCAACATTGTAAAATCGTATCAGAAACTGCATTAGACATAGCAGAATCAATCCTTGAAAGTGGCACTATCATCAACCTAAAATTAGTCCGTTTAGGAGGACTATTGCATGATGTTGGCCGCTCAATAACATCAGACATCAATCATGGTGTTGAGGGAGCAAGACTTCTCAGAGAAGAAGGCTTTCCAGAAAATTTAGCGAAAATTGCTGAACGTCATGTCGGAGCCGGAATCCCTCGGAAAGAAGCAAAGATCTTGGGTTTGCCAGCAAAAGACTTCTTGCCTCAGACTCTCGAAGAGAAGATTGTCTGTTATGCTGATAAACTTGTGAGTGGTAAAAAGGTGACCGATATAAAATATGTGATAAATGATTTTGCTATTAAGCTAGGGCCAGATCATCCATCTATAGAGAGAATCAAGAAACTTCACACAGAAATAATGAGCATCACCAATAGCTGATTCGATGAAAGCAATACTCGCAGAAAAGATAGAGAAATCTCTCCAACGCGAAGCACTTCAACAATTTAGCCTAAAACTAGGAGAGGAAACCAAAGAGCTAGATGTAAAGATAAAGAAACTAGATGTCACATCGGGAGACTGGATCCTTATCGAGTATAACGGTGAAGATAATGAAATCTTCACAGAGCTTCTAAGACGCGACCATGGATTCATACCAATTGAACTAGCAAAAGTTAAACATGAAGAAACTTATCGAGGATTTATAATTGGTAATGAAGAGCGTGATCATGGTCTTTACATAGATATAGGCATTATTTCGCCACGCCGCTCCTATGGTCTATATCCGTTACACAGGATAAGAACCCAACTTGGTGAGGATAAAACAGAATCATTGAAAGAAATCACTGAGAAATTCTGTCTCTACAAAGGCATACCACTCAATGTCAGAATTGAGGGTATTAAAAATGTTAAGAAAATTAGTCTGGCAGCCACTGATGAGCAAGAGTCATACATGAAAGATTGGGATAGATATCCATTCGATAGAGTTGTAGTTCTTGGAGCTTTGAATAATCAGATAAGAAAAGCCATTCAGATAAACCAACTAACCAGAGATATAATAAGATTGGACCCTTTGAGTTTTACATCTAGTCTTCTGACATGTAAGCTTGGAACAGATGCCCCTGGAGTTATTTCTAAACTAGGTCAAGAGCTTAGGCATGCTAAACTGTTTTCATTCATCCCAAAGCTAAAACAAGAGAGATCAAACATATCAAAAACTGGAAGGTTTTAATTGGAGGATTTCAGTTCATATATTTACTCAAAAAGTGATAAGAATGGCCAAGACAATTGATACAAAAGACAAGTCTTATTCAGAAGACCAGATTGAGAAACTTTTTGAACTTCATCACGATTCCATTCACGACAGAATTGAATCATTAAGGAAAGAGATCACCTATTCTCCATTTCTGTCGTTAGCTCTAGCCTTTGTAGTCGGATTTGGTCTTGGGTTAGCATTAGCACCAAGATCAAGCAAATGATCTACAGAGATAGACTGTAAGACATTTATATTTACAAGACAAAAGTCTCTGATCGAAGTTGACTCGATATGGAAGAGAAGACTAAGGTAACCATTGAAGATCTACACAAGACAATTAGTGAGGTCAAGGACTATACTGAGAAAACAAGGAAAGAACTTCAAGAGACTATTAAGAAGAAACCTCTTGAATCTGCTGGCACCATATTCATAGCTGGAGTTGTAATAGGACTACTAATTGGGACATCAATATCAAGGCGCTGAAAATGTCTAAAGAAGAATCTAGAGAAAGTCAGAAAGGATTCCTTGATAGCATAATTGAAATAATATCTACACGCGCACTCAGCAGAGTCATGAGTAACTTAGAGGTAAGGATGCAGAACTTCCTAACGGATCTCATGAATAGAATAACTAGAAAGATTATGCTTATGATGGCCGGATTTATCATGGCCATGTTAGGTATAATTTTCATTTTTGGATCCTTTGCATTATACTTGAACGAGTTTCTACAGTCCGCATGGATGGGCTGGACTATTGTAGGAATAATCATTGCATTGATCGGGGTACTGATCGTCGCCCTAGGCCGTCGATAATTCATAATAGAGAAAAAATTTACAGTTCTTGATCTCCCTTATGGGAAATGTTATAACACTAACCTGAAGAATAGCAAACAGGTGACGCTATTGGATCTTGGACAGACCATAAACCAATCAATAGAATACGCTAAGAAACTATTCTCCGACTTTGGCAGATTGGTAATACTGATCATACTCGACATTATACCTATAGTAAATCTGATAGTTGCTGGTTACATAGCGAGAGTAATTCGGGAAACACCAAGTGTAGACTCTCCTCCAAAGCTTGAAAATTATGGTAATATGTGGATCGATGGGCTGAAAATTGCTATTGCATCCCTGATATACATGATAATACCTGTGATTCTAATCATTCTTGGGGGCATGTCTCTATTTGCGGGCTATATGATGCCTGGACAAGGACCTGGATTCGAAGGTTCACTATTCTGGATGATCCCAGCAGGTCTGGGTGCAATGTTTTTCGGTATAGGCATGATATTCGCCTTCCTTGTAGCAATTATTTTGGCCATAGCAATAGTTCACATGATAAAAACTGATAATTTCGGTAAAGCCTTCGCTGTCGGTGAAATATTAGGCATTATTGGTAAGATCGGCTGGGGAAGCTATATTGTATGGCTAATTGTGATCTTCATCTTTACAGTCATAGTAGGTGCAATAGGCGCAATACCCGTTATCGGTTGGCTCATATCATTGGTAATATCACCGATATTCGGTGTGTTTGCTGCACGATCGGCGGCATTGACATATGCTAGTTCTGAGTCTCCAGCTACAGCTACTGTTCCGACAGAAACTGCTGGGGCGCCTTCAGGAAAGAAGTTCTGCATCTCATGTGGAGCAGAGATACCCGATGAGGCAACATTTTGCCCAGGGTGTGGCAAACCTCAGTAGAAGACCCACACCAATCCCTTTTTTATTAAAGAACTATGATAATGACATTCGATAGATTGGAATAATTTTATTTATAGTTATTTTGGTACGCCATTATTCACCGATTATCTGAACGACCAGATTTCTTGCTCTCGATCGAACATCAAGCTCAATGAATACTATCTGCTGCCAAGTTCCAAGAATCAACTTAGCATCATTGAAAGGAACTGTCAGACTAGGACCTAAGAGTGATGCTCTTACGTGAGAATGACCATTTCCATCATGCCATCTCTTCTCATGTTCATAGCTAATGTCTCTTCCAGCAATTCTCTCGAGGGCTGCTGGAAAGTCTTGTAGTAATCCTGGTTCATATTCTATAGTGGTTAGGGCTCCGGTTGATCCTGGAACGAATATTGTGACTATTCCTTTGCTTAATCCACAATTCTCAATGGTTCCTTCGATTTTATCTGTAAGATCGATAATGTCAACCTCTCCCTTTGTTTTAAAAGAAATATGTTCAGTTAGTACAGTCAAACCTCATTCAACTCTCATAATTACCTTATCATGGTTTAATATGAAAAGCGATTAATAGTTTCCTTGTTGATGTATTTTCTGAGGTCTATTATGGTATTCATCAAAAAGTCCAGTTTTATATTTTCACTAGTCATCATCATGCTTTTGATATCTAGTTCCATCCTTTCTATTTCTTCAGTTTTGGCGATTATTGGGGGGTACACGTCAACAGCGCCAACAATCGATGGCGCTATCGGCGATATTGAGTGGCAGAATGCTCAAACAGTAGATATCGATTTTGGAGAACTTGACGGATTCCATTATATTGGAAAGCTCTACGCCATGAATGACCTTGACAATGTTTACATAGCATTCGAGATTGATGATCCTATTCCTGGCCAAGCTAGATTGACATTGATTTTTGATTGTAGTACTCCTAGTGATGGAATAGCGGATGATGGTGTACGTTTTGAACAAATCACTGCACAATATTCAGACTTAGACGCTGATCTAAATCCAGATGGACATATAGACGGTGTAATGACATCAAATATTGGAGCCGACAGTAACTACTTTGAATTATCTAAACCCATAGGAGCACCCGATCCAGATGATTGTCATTTTCCGAGAAAGGTATATGTGATTTATCGCTCTGGCCCAAATGTATTTGAATCCACTGATTGGCAACGCATCCGGTGGTCCACTCCACATGAGTTTACATTCGATATCCGACATCCAGAAAAAGTCTTGGTAAGCCAAAACACATTCATAACATTAGATGTCGATTTTACACTTCTCGAACCTGACCTCGCCTTCAATGTTGATTTAGAAATAATTGATATGGATGACGACAGCGTATTAGATAGCGTATCACGGTTCATTTTTGAGAGTGTTAATATCACAGAAACATTTGAGCTCACTGCGCCAGCAGCAGCACAAACTTGGTCGTTAATGGGCCAGGTAACGGCACATTATGAAAGTGGTGCCCAGCTAGGCGGTACGCCTTTTCAGATTGAAGTTGTGGATGATCTCGAGATCGATCCGGAGGCCGAAGGAATATGTATTTGGGATGGCCCACCTCCGCCTGAGACCGCACCACCTTTAGAACAAATCGAGATACCCATAGAGGTGAAATATGCTGTTACTTATGATGCTTGGATAGTCGCTGGAATATACGATGAAGAAGGAGCCCTCATCTCATCGGTTGAATTTGATGAAACAGTAAGCGGCATAGGATCAAACGACTATATCTTCGAAGTTACTACAACCGATACTGAAGGACCTTGGGACCTCAAAGCCTCACTCTACTACGGTCATGTTATTGGTGTCGATTCTGTACATGAGGAATGTGACGAGTGGCCTTTCACACTCATAATCACTTCAGGAGTTCCCGGAGGAGAGGGAGTCAAAATAATTGATGTAGCCTCCCCTGCCGAAGTCAACAGCGGTGACGAGGTACAGGTAGATGTTAATGTTGAGTATGAACTCCCAGCAGGAGCCAAATACCATGCAAGCATTCTAGAATCCACTTCTAGTTTAATCATTAAAACAAGCGATGAAATGACTGCTGCTTCTCATGGATTAGAGACTTTCAGCTTCGATGGAATTTATGCACCCTTCGTCTTAACAGACACAATTTTTACTTTACGAGCAGTCGCAGAATACAAAACAGATGGTGACTGGCAGATCCTCGATCCAGAAGGACAAGAAGAGTTTGAGATCAAAGTTCTTGGGGTTCAAATATCTCCTGGTGATCTACCTGTAGGTCCCCCAATCCCACCACTTCCGGTCCCACCTGACTCTTTGCCACCTACACCGGAAGACTTCGACTTTACTCTGAGTTTAACTCCAGACTCTCAGGAAGCTTCGCCAGGTCAGACAGTCAGCTACGAAGTTGAATTACAGGGATCCATAGAAGAAACTCAACTGGTAACTTTAGGTGTCTCGGGTCAACCTATAGGATCCACTGTCAACATAATTCCACTTGCGGGAACACCAACATACTCGTCAACCTTAACCATCACACTTGGCGACTCAGTCCAGCCTGAGTCCTACACTATAACCGTAAATGCTTCTGGAGGAGAAAAAACTCATTCACAATCTGCATCATTAATCGTCAAATCACCACCCGACTTCTCTATCTCAATCTCAAACCCAGAAGTTACAGTTGAACGAGGGGAAAGCACATCTATTGACATCAACATCGAGCCGCTTCACGGCTTCAATACCCCAGTCAATTTGGCTGTGACAACCTCACCAAACGGCGTAGAAGTCAAACTTAATCCTGAATCTGAAACACCTTCATTCACATCAAGAATAGAAATAATAGTAGAAGACGATATGGCTGCTGGAACTTATCCCTTGATAATTACAGCCGAAGGATCAGCCCAAAAGAGCTCTCAAGTAATCTTGAATGTAGAAGCTCCAAGACAAACTGCTGCAGCAACTCAACCTCAGTTTCCCTATGGGATGCTTGCATTAATCGTCATCATATTGCTTATTGTTGCGGCAATACTTGCTTTTAGACGAAGAAAAACTAAAGCGACAGCTCCACCCACAGCGCCAATGAAATTCTGTATAGAATGTGGGGCACAGATACCTATCGATACGTTACATTGTCCAAAGTGTGGTGTAAAACAACAATGAAAACCGAATATTCAAGAAATTTGATTAGAAAACGAGCACCCATATTAAGTCTTAAAGTGTTCTTGCTTATTGCAACAATCTCTCTTCTCTCAAGTCAGTCATTGGCTCCAGTTTCAGCGCAGGGAAATCACCAGATCAGCAGTGTAGTTGCCCCTTCACAAGTAACGGTTGGTCAAAGCTTCCAAGTAGCTGTCAAACTTAGCAACATCTATGACTATGAAGGCGGTGAAGCTCGAGTAAAAATTTATGACCCCTCTACTCAATACACATGGGGGCCCACCCAAGAATATCAAGGAACCCCTGACGGCACGATAGGAGCCACAATAACTATAACGGCACCATCACAACCCGGCGACTGGTGCATCGATGCACGTCTCGAATATGCGATAAAGGGTTCAAAATTTACGTTGGCGGATCAACATAAATTCTGTGTCTCAGTTATTAAAAAAGAGATCACCCCATCCCCAACGCCAACTCCTACACCTACTCCGACACCAACTCTGCCCGCATTTGAGGTTGAGACTGATTGGGCTGTCGGCCGTGTCTGGATGGACCCTGAACATCATAGCCCAGTCTCCCCAATCCCCTACATAAGCGAGGGTGAAGGAGCAACATATCATGCTATGATCTATTTGAGGAGCTTCCATGTCATACCTGAAGAGTATATGGAATCAGTACGTCCTTCCATTACAGTCCAAGTTTCCTTTCTGATGGATGATACGGTGAGAAATGATCTTTTCCCACCACAGACTCTTGATATAAGGGTTGGAACAGCAGGTCAAGAAGTATCAACAAGAAGTGTAGCTGGAAGTGATGGAGGTCGCACGCATACTTTTGGCTTCAGAGTCGTCTCATCCTTTATAGACCCACAACCAGCAAACAATGAGAACACCACACAATTCATGATTGCTGGGCTTCCAAGTGCTACAATAATATCTGTTAACGCACCCAACACTACAGTCGTCAGCACACCTCTGAACATAAGCATCAATTTACAGTGGACTGCAGCCTTCGGGGCTGACTTGAGAGTTCTACTAATTGATCTTAATGGTGCATCATTCAGCACTAACATGACACAAGAGAAGGCTATAGGTGGAGCCGCTATCGGTGATGTCGTATCATTCGCAGTTACAGCTCCTTCAAGTCTGATGGAGTGGAATCTGAGGGCTGAAGCTTGGACAAGGGCAGACGGTTCGACTGAATGGCGTCATGACAGCTCAGGGTGGTCGCGAGATTTCACAATCACTGTTACTGAATCAGTCTATAGCGCCAGGGTTACTGGTGTAGGAGGTCCAGGCAGAGTTTTTCCTGGAAGTGGATTCAGTATCTCACCTGTAATTAGCTATAACTTCTCGGACCCTACAACGATTCATTTGACTGTAGGAAACATGACTTCCATTACGGAGACTGTTGATGGCGTAGGAACTGAGAGCTATACACTGAATATGACTGCACCAGATGTAGAGGGACCTATTGTAATTAGAGTGGAAGTTCAATATGAGAGAGAAGGGTCATTGCAGCATGATGATGAGCAATGGTATAAGACTCTCATAGTCAATGTTTCTTCGGGGAGAGCAATGGAGCGTGTGCGTGGGCCTCTTCCAGACTGGTGGTATGAACAGATAGAGAAACCTTTCAACGAGATAATAATAGATCCAATTACAGACTTCTTATTCGGCCCCTAGTAATGGATTTAAATTTCGATTTCTTTCATCCTTTCTAGAGAAGTTTATACTGCTTTCATATTTTCAATCACAGCATCAGCAAACTTGGATGTACCAATCGGCTGGATACCTTCAAGTTGTCTTGCTAGATCATATGTGACTTTTCTTTGACTCACGGTTTTCTCTAAAGCTTTCTCAACGGTGTCAGCTGCTTCTTTCCAGCCTATATGTCTGAATAACATGACTCCGGATAATATTGCAGAGGTCGGGTTTACCTTGTCTTGATTTGCATATGAAGGAGCTGTACCGTGAGTGGGTTCGAATAATGCAACGTTTGTCTCGTAGTTTATGTTTGCTCCTGGTGCGAGTCCGAGTCCACCGCCCATAGCAGCAGCCAAGTCAGAGATATAGTCTCCATTTAGATTCGGAAGGGCGAGAACATCATATTGTTTTGTCCTGAGTAAGAGTTGTTGGAACATATTGTCGGCCAATCTATCCTTTACTAGTATCTTCCCTTGGGGCATTGTTCCTTTGTATGGGCCATCAGGTTTTGATAGTTCGGATTCAGTTACTATTTTGTCTTTGAATTCTTTGTTGGCAACTTCGTATGCCCATTTCATGAAGGCGCCTTCGGTAAATTTCATTATGTTTCCTTTGTGAACTATGGTAACGCTTTTCCGATTGTTTTTGATTGCATAGGTTATTGCTGCTCTGACTATTCTTTTGGTTGCGTATTCGCTTATTGGTTTTATACCTACTCCTGAGTCTATTCTGATGGCGGTATTCATTTTTTTATTGAGGAATTCGATTAGTCTCTTTGCTTCTTCTGAACCTTCCTCAAATTCTATTCCTGAATACACATCTTCTGTGTTCTCCCTGAAGATCACGATGTCAAGCTCTTCAGGATTCTTGAGTTTACTGGGTGCGGTTGGCACATATTTCACTGGTCTAACGCATGCGTAGAGATCAAGTTTCTGTCTTAAGGTGACATTAAGGCTCCTGAACCCTCCAGCTATTGGAGTTGTTAAAGGTCCCTTTAAGGCAACTGTATGTTCCTTTATCTTTTTGAGTGTCTCTTCAGGAAGGTATTCACCATATTTCTTCTGAGCTTTTTCACCAGCTAAAACTTCAAGCCAAACAATTTTTTTCTGCGGTCCGTAAGCTTTCTCTACGGCACCATCAAGAACTCTTTTTGTTGCTTTAATCACATCGGGGCCTATTCCGTCTCCTTCAATGTAGGGTATTATCGGCCTTTCGGGAACATTCAATATTCCATCTATATTTATTATCTTAGACCCGTCATTCTTTGATTTCTCGTTCTGTATTTTTATCTGTGAACTCATTTGTAACTCAGCGTGCGCTGTTATTCGAATTCATACGGTATATAGTTCTTGTCTTGGGATCGATTGTTCAATATAATTTCTTGATCTGTGCTCTCCATTCAGGGAATTGCTCGATTGACGGATAGTTGAGGTAATGGTTCTTCAATCTATGCATCTTTTTTGAAACATTTCTAAGTTTGATCAAGAATTCAAGTCGTCTGATGTTTCTGAAGGTTCTTTCCGCCTTATCTGTAATGCTAAGTTTTAGATCGCCATCCATGCTGGCTCTTAGAATATCACTTTCTTTAACAAGTTTATTCTTCATTCCATAATTCAATTCATCATCTGTAATTTCTTGGAGGAAGATTCTGAATATGTCTAGACCAGCCTGTTTGGCTCCATGTCCCTTCATATAATCTATATTGTACTGCCATAGGCCTCTCCTGCTCACATCATCTCGCATTATTGCATCTGAGGATATTTCTGCGGCAAGTTTACCGCTGAACATTGAAGGCCCAATTCCGCCCCCATGTATTGGATTAACCATACACGCTGCATCACCAGCAATTATTAGCCCATTTTCAACAAAACAATCTATAGGCCGTCGAGTTGGCACGTATCCTCCTCCCCCATGAAGAAGTTTGGAATCCTTAAGAAATGGCAATTGTAAAACATGATTATAGAGTTGAGTCTTAGGATGTGGGCCTTTCATACTTGCTTGAATGCCTACTCCAACATTTACTTTTCCTTCATTTCTTGGGAACACCCAGAAATATCCTGCAGGTGACACTGATTGATTGAGATATATCTGGCAATATCCCTGTTCCAGCTCAACGTTACCCCGAATTTCCCTATAGCATGCCATGAGATCTCGCTTTGATACCTCCCTCTCAATATCAAATCCTTCTGGGAGTCTGTTTTTAATGGCAGCCGCAATACCTGTTGCATCTATGGTGACCTTGGCATGGAAGTCCTCCTTCCGTCCACTCTTCAAATTCTTAGCCGTTACGCCTCTTACATATCCCTGTTCCGTTAGAGGCTCGATAACAAGCATGGAATCTTGAAATTCGGCACCACTCTCAATTGCAGATTTCAATAATCTTTGGCCAAAACGAAATCGATTGACTACAGATCCAGAGACACCTTGACCTTCCATTGTGAAAGTGATCGACTGATCAGGTGAAATTACTTTTACTCCTTTAACTTCTGAATTGAAGTCTAGACCTTTCGATGGTGCTGAAATTTCTAGTTTATTAAAATGATGCCCCGCTATGGCATCACCACACACCTTGTCTCCGATCTTGGCTTCTGGTTTGCAATCCATCAAACCAACTTTCAATCCCGCTTTGGCAGCGGTATAAGCTGTTAAGCATCCACCACTTCCGGCGCCAATCACTAAAAGATCAAATTTTTCCATCTTGAATACACTCTACTGCAAATTATCTAACTTCAAGATTCGTATCATCTATACATCCTTGAAACCTAAATTCGTACAGATCGGAAGTAATAGCTTTACTGTTTCAGACGCAGGAAACTATTGAGTATCTCTATTGCAGCAGGTCCTCTAACTACATTACCTCTTATTGATTTGTCCGAGAAGTGAGGTATTAAATGAAAAACAGGATCAGGCTCTATATGCGGGAGTGATACAATATTTTCATCTTCAATTTTAAAAAGGTCAACATGTACCCTGCAGACCCAGCGATTATATCTTCGAAGTTCGGGATACTCTTTCTTGAGATTGAAGGGAAAGCCTATTGGGCAGGAGACAGTGGGTCCAGGATGCCCAAATGGATCATCGACCATGTTTCGAGTCTCGAATCCGTTAGATTCATAGAGCTTGACAATATCATCTACCGATTTCATTTTATGGTCCAGATACTGATCTGGTTTAATCTCAAAGGCTGGATAATAATACGATTCCCTTGAAAGAGAATCCTGATATGTAGCGGAGAGATAATAATGTTCAACTTCTGATTTCGTTGGTACATATGTCCAATCTACAGGTTGAGTTTGAATATGCTCTATTCTAGAATAAGGCTCTGACATCTCTTTATCCTCATTCAATATCATTAACTCAGATACAAACTTGTTGCTTGAACATTCATCAAAGTGATAACGAAGAAATTTGATTACCATTAATCCAAACATACAGAAAAACAGTTAGCAGCAAAAAACCTTGCAATAAAATTAGGGATTAGAACGCGGGTGATGCTAATAGCGCCCATCGCCAGGAAAAAGCTCGACACTACTTTCCTTAGGGCGGGATTTGAACCCGCGTTATGTCCCTCCGATTGGAAGTCATACGGGTGACAGCCGTACACTCCAGACTTTTTCAGGCTTACTGGGCCAGACTATACTACCTTTATGCATCCTTGTTCTGATTGGGCACGGAATATTCTAACTCAGCCAGCCCGGTCTCTCTATACACTTTATCGTAACTTTAAAGCCTTTCTCGTTTCATTTTTTCAGATAAAACACTATTAAGATGATTCAATACTCATTCGCTGAAAGGTTTTTCTAGGTTATTGAATAGTAGCTGCTAGTAAGCGGGGCCCGTAGCTTAGTCAGGTAGAGCACCGGGCTTTTAACAAATTTGGAGGCCACCCGGAAGGAAACAATCTAAATGTTTCCTGGGGTAGGGTCGCGGGTTCAATTCCCGTCGGGCCCGCCAGATTCTTTTCAAAGGATCATTCACGAGAAATGATAGAGAGTCTTATTCCTAGAGCATGTGTAGAACAATAGATAGTGCGTTCTGAACAGCTGTAACTTCATGTAAATGAAGAAAGTGACCAAGTATCTTATAAGGTTCTTCTACGGTATAATGTTTTTAAGGCACAATGGTTTTATGACAATTCGCAAACTTATCGGAACTTGGAATCATTATTGATCAAGTGTTGGGAGGCGATTTAGGAGACGGTAAAAAAATGTGTTGATTGTGGCAAACGAACTAGTAGAGGATTGATGTACTGTGAAGCTTGCCGAAAATTACATTTCCTAGATGCATTGAAACATGTTAGACAAGCAGATCTCCAACCAGAGATAATCAACAATTCGGCTATTACAAACTCCGATAATCAGGTTCAAATTGTTCCTGAGAGGAGTGGAAAAGTCAGCTTCCCAATCGAAAGAACGAATCGTAGTGAGACATCACAAAAGGTAACACATGTGATTGCATCTGCAAAAAATAAATAGAAACTCATATTCAATATCACGTAAGACACAAAATTTTTGGCATATTCATTAATAGATTTTTTTTCTACAAAGATAATCAGAATCTAGAATCCATATAGAAAACGGATTTAGTAATATCTGATGTTTCTTCATCTTACGTGGTGCGGGGAGAGGGATTTCAGCACCAATTTACCAGTATAGTATATAAAATGGGATACTACTCGCATCAAACTTTTCAATATGTTGTGTACTGTTATTTGATTCTAACTTTTCTTATCTGGAAAACCAACTATATCGATTGTTTCTGAAGCAATCTTGATTTTTGGTGATTGGTCAATTTCTTTGAGAATGAGTTGACTTATTTTATTTCGGGTAAATCTTCTTTCTCTAACTTCTGTAACATATCTTATTCCAAAATTTATCCAGTTATCAGTCAATGATAGATAGATTGATGGTTCGACAACTCTTTGTGGTAAATAATATTTCTCACCGATCTTAGCTATCTCATTTTCAGCAATTTTTGTCATTTCTTCTGTTTCTTTTTTCAAAATATCCATTATTTTTGTAATTGCTTCGTTCCAGTCGCTATCATATGTGA
>JBAUBP010000141.1:0-10356 GCA_049676905.1 Bathyarchaeia archaeon | reverse complement strand
AAATTCTAAAATGTCTCAGGGTAATATTTCAAAACTATATGGAACTATAAGGGGGCATCATATCGAGTGTGAGAAATTCTCAACTCATACAATACAAATACAAGGACAAATTGTATGTGCAGGTTGTACCGGATTACTCCTCGGTGCAATAATTGCGCTCTCTGGAACAATCCTTTACTTTTTTAGCGACTGGAAACCTGGATTAGCATATTTTCCAATGGTCTTGATTGGGATAACATGCATTATCTTAGGATTTATTCAATTAAAATTCAAAAGCTTCCTAAGATTGATGCTAAACGCATTTTTTGTTCTTGGCGCCTATTTGATTATTGTCGCATTAGATAATTATGCAAGAAATATCTTCATTGATTTTTATTTTATTGGTCTTATTATTCTTTGGATTTTCACAAGGATATTTATTTCTCAATGGGATCACAGTAGAATTTGTTATTCATGCAAATTAAATTGTGAGCGCATGCTTTGAGTCTTTGAAGAGGTGTATTTGATGCGTAGATCTGGTTCTGCAACGTTAAGATTGCATGGTGGTAAAGCTCCGTATTGGCTTATCAATAAGATGGCTAGATTGTCTGCAGCGTTATTGGAAGCTATGGATGATCTTTATGGTTCTGAAAAGATTTTAGCGAGACTTTCTGATCCTCTGTTCTTTCAGGCTTGTTCTAATGTTCTTGGTTTTGATTGGGACAGTAGCGGTTCGACCACGGTAACGTGTGGAGTATTGAAGAATGCACTTGACAAAATAGACATTGGAGTTAAGGCTGTAGGCGGGAAGGGTAAACGGTCAAATGTAATTCGTGATTTAGATATTTTTCGAGAGTCTTTATTGCTTTCTGACGAAGAGGTCTCAAAGATCAGTTATGCAAGTAAAACTTCAGCAAAAGTTGATACTTCAGCTATTCAGTCTGGTTATAGTCTTTACCATCATTCGGTTTTCGCTGATAATAACGGGAATTGGGCGATAATTCAACAAGGTATGAGACCTGAAGAGCATCTTGCTAGGAGATTTCATTGGCTTTCAGATGATGTGGAGAGCTTTGTTATTGAGCCGCATAAGGGAATAGTCGGTGTGAAGCATGATCATGTATTGGATATGACTGCTTTAGAAAGCACCGGCTCAAGAAAAGCTTGCGTAGATTTAGTGCATGAGAAGACTTCCAGATTGAGAGGTTTATTCCAATCTGTTGAGAAGAAGGAACAATCTTCCTTGAGGAGGTGGATGGATCTTGATCGTATCAAGCCTCATGTGAATAATGAAATTTCTTATTCTATCCCTACCAAGGTTAATTGGAAGGCTCTTGAGAGCCTTTACATTAATCCTCCAAGCGACTTTGAAGGACTATTAGGTTATCCAGGAGTTGGCCCAGCCACCATTAGAGGCTTAGCCTTTCTTTCGGAATTATTGTTTGGTGAAAAACCCAGTTGGAAGGACCCTGTAAGATATTCATTTGCGTTTGGAGGAAAAGATGGTATTCCTTTTCCTGTAGATAGAAGAGCTATGGATAATGCTACAGAAATCCTGAAGTCGGCTGTAGAATCATCAAAGCTAGGCAATAAAGAAAAGTTAGAAGCCATATCCAGAATTAGATATAGGCGTACAGGTGAGATGTGATCATAATGGGATTGAAAGAAAGATTTCAAAGAAAAATAACGATGAAGGTGTATGAACGCCAATGTTTGGTAATAATCACAGTCTTGGCTACATTGCTTTTGTTTAATATTTGGCCAAGGTTCAGGAGCGATGCGATGAGTGTTGATTGGTATTGGTATGTCATATTGATAGTCATATTCTTGATTGTATCGCGCGGTAAAATTTTTGGAGAAACGAACACAAAATCGTGACTTTTAGCACGCACTTTCTGTTTGAGATAAACCTTTTATTCTGCTTTTGATTCTTGGCTAGAAATCAGTATGGTGAGAGCTTGAACACGAGACTCGTTACCGGATTTATCCTTATTGTATTAGGTTTCCTTGCCTATCAAGTAGGCTTTTCCTTCATTCTTAAAGAAACTGAGCTTATGATTAAATACATAACCATGGTTGTACCTGAACACTATCCAATGAATATGATAGGGCTTGCTCTACAGTTTGGAGGTGGAATAGTCGCAATAGTAGGTCTCCTTCTTTGTGTAAGCTCCTTATCAACACCTGTAGTTACTAGGATTCAAGAGGTTAGGACTGTGACTGAAGCTCCTCCTGCCGTTTCAGGACCAAAATGCAGATTCTGTAGTGGAACTGTAGGAGCAGATTCTGCCTTCTGCACAGTATGCGGCAAATCTCAAAAGTAGATAGAAGATTTTTTTAAAAACCAGTTAACGTCCGAATCTTTTTCTTTGACCTTGCCAGTTCTGTCCGAGTTTTCTATTCAGGAGAAAGCGTTTAGCATGGCTTTTCTTGAATCTGACTCGGGGAATTGGAGAGACATGGAGTGTTGCTTCAACCTTGGGTGTCTGGCTTTTTACCTTTCCTGCTTTCGTTAGCGAACCATGAGTTGGCATCTTATTTCACTTGTCGTTACCTTATCACTCGAATGATATAAATGATATCTTATATTGGAACACTCTTTCCTGATGCATCTCTCTTTGAGACATTGAATTCTTTTAAATCTTTGATAGTTTCGCCATCGAATACTGGGCCATCTTTACAAACTCTTAAAGAATCTAGGACACAACTTCCACAGATGCCGATACCACATTTTATTATTCTCTCTAAGCTGGCTTGTACAGGTATTGAATTTTCCAAGCCTAGATCCACTATTTTTTTGATCATGGGTTCGGGACCACATGTGTAGATCATATCATATTCTTCTTTTTTGATTTCTTTTTCAGCGGTTTCTGATGCTAAACCTATAGTGCCGTAGGATCCATCGTCTGTTATTGGCAACACTATTCCTCTGACTGCTTTCGCATTCAGTTGGTGGCGTTCTAGAAATAGAAGTTCTCCAGCTATTGGAGCCCCAATTATACAGGTGAATTTGATTTCTTTTTTTCTCAGAAGGTCAGATAGCGGTCCAAGCGGAACTCCTCCGCTCCCTCCAGCAACAATAAGTGCATTTTCGATATTATCAATATTGAATCCTTTACCATATGGACCTCTGACACCGATTTGTTGATTGTTTTTCATTGAATACAGTTCGTTTGTTGCTGAACCGACATTCCTCACAGTGACCGCTGACTCGGTTTCACCAGACATGAATGAGATACTCATAGGTATTTCGTCGATACCTGGAATCCAAACCATGAGGTATTGTCCTGGCTGACTTTTAGCAGAGAGTTCGTCATCGAAATAGAGTGATTTTATCGAGATTGTTTCGATTGATTCTTGTTTTATTTTCACTATTCTGGGGGTGTGAGTGATTTTCTTTTCTCCAGATAGCTGCAAAGTTCTCAACATGTCAGATGTCAATTATAAATAGTCTAAAAGCCTTTCTTGTGAGATTTTCTAGCACGCCAAAACTAATAGTAGAAAGAGAGAGTAAACGGATCCTAAATCTGGATCATACTCTCCATCCATTTAGTCGGGTTCTCCTTCACCAACTGGTTCGTGTGTTGTACTCAATTCTCCTCCGTTGAGATCTGAAAATACAGTTAGAAACAATGGTTTCTCATTCCGTAGGATGTCAACAACAGCATTAAAGCTAGTAATCGGATAGTTTACCCTGAGTCTATTACGATTAATTTCAGTTTTTGCTCCTTTTTTAAAAGTAATTTTTCCCACATATTGTCTATCTTTTAATAGAAGAATTTCAGGAGATACATCATTTCCATTTTCAGAACTTCTATATTTTATAACGTAGGCGTCAATTTCTTTGGTGATACCAGCCATTTTGTCACCTCCACAATATGCTCGTTTTGTCAATATTTTTTCTATTCATGGAGAGAGGTAAAGTGTTGACATAGAATAAGAGACTAAGGATTCTAACATCTTCCTCTCAACATGCATTTATCTAGTAAGTGCTTTAAAATTCCTCGTCAGTCTTGGAAGAAGTGTCTAGTTTGGCCCATAGTCTGAACATTTAGTGGTTTTACGTTGACGACGACGGGGAAGTCTTGAACTATATCTCCCACAATCAAGCAGTTTCGTTTGGGCAGGTCCTTGACGATCGATTTGAGACTTTCCGTATCTATTTTTGCTACTTTTGATACTGCTTCTAGGTCATGGTCGTTTGTGAAGTTGAACATGAAGATGTTGTCTGCTTGTCTGTAAACACTTTCCTGTACGGTGTCGGGCTGGTTTGTGATGAAGGTTGTGAAGACGCCGAGGTGGCGCATCCTTGTTACAATATCTTCCCAATATGTTTGGCGTAAATAGAAGTGGGCTTCTTCTGCAAAGAGGAAGACGGCTTTGAGCATCTTTTCTGAGAGTTGTTCAGTCAATTTGCTTATGAATAGTTCAACTACTAGTCTACGGCTGAGAGAGTGCTGGTCTTTCATGTTGATTATGTAGGCACATCCCCGATTCATCTCTTGTACTGAATTTTCGAAATCGAAAATTTCAGATGGATCATCAGAGAAAAGTTCAAGATCCAACAAGGTGTTAAATCTCGAATATATTGCCTCTCTTACGCTTTCGTGGCATCCGAATCTTCTAATGGCACTATTGAATTCGGTTAAGGTTAGTTTTCCAGTTTTTTCGAGTTCACGCCATATTCTTGAGAATACTTTAGAGGAGGTTCTAGGAAGCTCGAGGGCATAGATCATTGTATTGAGGAGTGTTTTCAATCCTACACTTTTTAGACCGAATCGCAGGTTCTGTCCGGGGGTCATTACGGATATTTTGTCTGTTTCAGGATTGGGTTCATTGTTTTTGGATCGTCCTATGTTGACGTATTCTCCGTTTACATCGAAGACTAGGCATGGTGCACCATTTTTGATGAGGCTTAAGATTATTAGTTTGGATAAGTGTGATTTCCCTACGCCTTTCTTTCCTGTTATGATGTTAAGTTTTCCGTCGAGCATCTTTACGTCTACTGTCAATGAGCTTGAGCGTGTTCTTCCGAGCGTCATTGGTCTTTTTCCATTTTTTGTAGATACTAATTTCTCGATTGGGTAGAGGACTATTCTTGAGTTAGTTCTTGAGGGGAGCCATGTTGCTTCGCTTTTTGCTTTCCCGTTTTCCATGGAGCCTCTAATTTTGCATACTAGGAGTCGGGTGTCTTTCAGAGTCTCTATTTGTGAGGAGATGTGGAATGGGTCGCAGTCGTATCCTTTGATTGAGTCTTCGGTCATTACATCTCTTAGCATGTCTTCGAGTATTCCTGGGAGGTTGGCGAATTGTATGTCGATGACTTGGACGATTAGTCCTTTTTTCACTTTCTGGTCTTCTATGTGGAGGTAGTCACCTTTTTCTGCTGTTTCTTCTGGTGAGCATAGGATCTGTATGGTGTCGCCTTGTTTTTTGTAGATCTTCATTAGGAAGCCCCCATTTTACGTGCCATAAGGACCGAATAATGACCGTCTGAGGTTCATTTTTGGTGTGAGTCTTAGTCCATGTTCAATTGTTAGATGCCTTTGAATAGCTAATATCTCGTTTGCTGTGAATGTTGATAGTATATGGGCTAATCGAAGTGTTTCTGGATACCCTTGTTCAACTAGGTCTGAGTTGATGAGTTGCCCCATAGCTTCGATAGCTGTTTCTTCTGACAATTCACGGTCTACATCGACTCTGAATGGTAGTCCTCCTGAAGCTAATTTTGCGATGTAGACTCGGCCCATCAGTTTGATTGGGCTTGATGGGAATTGTGGCGCGATCATTCGGTCGATATTTATTATTGATGGTTCAGTTGATTTATCTAGGAGACGTGTGATCTTTTTTCCTGAATAGCAGAGTCGGGTATCTTTTGAGAATCCTATCACTGAGTTTTGGTTTTCTCTGGATTCTCTTAGTAGCTCGGTTAGGTAGACTATTGGGTTATCTGGTGTACCTGCTGTTAAGGATCCGTCTATTAGAACTATTCCTTTTGATAGTTTTGAGGAGGCGTATCTTTGCATCCATCTTTCTAGGGTATTTCTTAGTCGAGCTAAGACGCGTTCGTTTAATGGTGACCATGCTGCGTAAAGCATGTTATTACTTGTTTGGGATCTTCCATTAAGAAATCTTGAGATGGAATCATTAAGGTAAAATGTTAAGGGACCACATCTCATGTAGTTGTAGTCTTGTTGTTCTCTCCAGACTATAGCTCCTCTTAAGGAATATATCGTTCCTGCTTCAGATTCTCCGACTCGAACACTTGAGACATCGATTCCAATTACCGGAGAAGTATTTTCTGATTTGATCAGAGGTTTGGGCTCATCAGGTACTTGGGAATCGTTTAGGTTGAAAGTTGGACGCTCAACGATTTCCTCTTCCAGACTCATTTCAACTGTTGAGACTTCTCTTGCCTCAAATATGCCTCCGTTTATTGTCTTCATCGACTTACTGCTTAAATCGAGAAGGAATTCTGGCATTAATGATGGCTTAGATTCCTCTGATAGAAATCTACTTATTTTTGAATATTCAAATTCTATACTTTGGGTGCGGTGTGTCGATTTATTTCCCCCCTGAAGGAGTATTTTCCCCCACCTAACTCCTGCGGCCGCCGCACCTATCTTCAATATTGGCGGCTAGCCGGTTTCTTCTTGTTCTGTGCTATCCTCTATTCCTGGTTCTCGTAAGGTCTTGAGCATCTCTTGGACTTCTTTGGTACCGATTGTGGTTAGTCTGTAGGATCCTTTTCCAATTCTTTCGATGACTCCTGCTTTACTCATTTCAGTGAGCATGTTCTGTATGGTCTTTGGAGCTTTTCCTATTGTTTTGGCGATAACTTCTATCATGACTTCGTCGGTTGATTTTTTTCCGACTTTGAATGCAATTTGACTTGCAAGTAGGATGACACCCAAGGCTTGGTCTGTGGCGAGATCTGATCTTAGAAGTATTGGTTGACCGTCACGTGTTAGATTAACAAATGTTGAAACTTCGTCTAGTAGTTGGGTATAGTCTGGACTATAGATTAGTTTGGAGGCGGCATCGTATGCTGGTAGAATTTGTGCGATGTACTGGCTGATTGCTTTTAGAACTTTTTCAGGTTCACCTTCGAAAGTATGTTTGAAATCTCCATGTTCCATGTGGACTCGTAATTTTGATTCTTTACTCATTTTATTGCCTCTATGATGTGAGTTTAGGAAGCACATTTTTTATGAAGAAGTCAAGCCCGTATGTGGTTATTCGGTATTCGCCTTTACCTATTCTTTCGACTAGGTCTTCGTTGCACATCTCACTAATTCTGCCGGCTACTGTTCCTGCACTTTTTTTGGTATGGCTGATTAGTTCGCCGATTATTGCTCTGTCGGAGTCGAGGTTTTTTGTAAGGTAGCCGAAGCGTGTTCTTGTGAGATATAGTAGGATTAGTTCTCGGTCGGTTAGGTTTTCAGTTGGAACTGTTACTACGACTCCTTCCGGTGTTAGTTTCATTATTTTTGAACATGAGTTGAGAAATTGTTCTTCGTCTATGGTTAGTGTTAGTTTTGAGATGAATTCTAGGTTGGGTGCGTTGGTTGATAGGAAGCTTATGACTTCTCGGATTACCGTGTCCTTGTTACCTGTAACTTTTTTTTCTAGGTCTTTGTATTTGATCCAGACTTCGATGTCTTTGTCTTCGCTCATGTTGGTTGGCCTCCGGGTTTCATTGATTTTGCTTTGGTTTCTACCCATTGTTTGCCGGCGACTGTGAGTTTGTATGTGTCGCCTTCTCTGTAGGCTAGACCTTCGCGTTTGAGTTCGCTTAGTCTGCTTGCGAAACCGACTGATAGGAAGCCGCTTAGGCTGAGGAGTCTGCTGAGTTC
The DNA here is from genome assembly GCA_049676905.1 of Bathyarchaeia archaeon. Classification (GTDB taxonomy): domain Archaea; phylum Thermoproteota; class Bathyarchaeia; order 40CM-2-53-6; family RBG-13-38-9; genus RBG-13-38-9. Next base: position 2,521 of record JBAUBP010000141.1, on the reverse strand, counting down.
TTTTGGTCTGAGTCCTTGGGGTTCCATTGCGTAGAGTAGTGTTGCTACTGCTTCTCGGTCTGTTAGTTTGTCTCGTGTGACGGTTAGTACTGGGCCTTCTGTTGTTATTTGGACTAGGCCTGAGAGGATGTCTTTTTCGCCTACTGCGCTTGATTGTGTTGATATCATGGTGTCGATAACTTCTAGCCATTCTGGGAATTCTTTTATTCGTTCAATGATTTCGTCGAAGCTATCGCCTTCTAGTTCTATGTCTCCGTAGCTTCTGTGGAGTACGAGCCTGACCTTCAAAGTGGTTCTGGTTAACTATTTCCACTGGAACGTATATATAATTTGCCACAAAGTTGGAAGTATACGTAACGTTTAACGGACACTATAATTAACAATTTCACGGCAGTTTTCTTAGTATTTCGTCTTCAACCCACTGGTTGCCGGCTCCCGATAGGGAGTATTTGCCGCTTTCGGCTATGAGGCGACCTTCTCTTCTGAGTTCACTTGCTCTTGCTCTGACTGCTTCGGGTTTCATGGTTTTCCAACTTGAGCTGAGTAGGTGGCTTAGTTCGTCACATTCTATTGGTGTCGGTTTAACTGCGTAGAGGATTAGGGCTAGTGCTTCTTTGGCTTTGAGCATGTTTACCGGGACGGTTAGTCTTGGTTTGCCTTCGGAGGTGTATTCGATTTTGCCTTGGAGTGTTGGTGGGGGGGTTGTTTGTTGGAATTGTGTGAGTTGGGCATCTTGGGTTGTTGTTTGTTGGATTGGAGTTGTCGGTATTTCTTCTAGAAGTTTTTCGAAGGTGTCTTTGACGTATTGGTATTCGCCTTCGAGTTCTACTTCATAGTCTCCGCGTCTTATTCTGAATCTTAGACCTTTATCTTCTGACAATTTTGTATTCTCCTGTTATGTGGGTTTTGGGATGTTATGTTGGTTCTTGTTTCTAGCAGTTCGTTCGGCCTATATTAAAGGTCTTTGAGATATACGAAAGTGGAGTGCTTTCATAGACCTTCTCCGGAGTGAATTCTTAATAATGAAATGTGTTTCAACTGTAGCCTAGAACATGGGTTTGGAAAGACATTTCTTTAAACGCTTTATCTCTGGTTGAGGTAGAGTAGTCGGTATGCGGCCGTAGTCTAGATGTGCCTTCGGGGTCTGTTTGAGGGATCCCAGTTCACAGGATAATCTGGTTTAGGACGTTGGCCTTCCATAATCTTTGAAGGTTGATGTCAGTCAACAACCCGGGTTCAAATCCCGGCGGCCGCACCTTTCTAGCAATGAATAGATACGATTCAAGATCATAATCCATAGGGAAAATTATGGCTTCTTTATCATCCATGAAGTTTTCAATTTATGCGCATCATCTGCCAAATCCACCAGCTGAAGATAGGAACTGCGACATTGACTTAGAAATCGTTAATGCAAAAGGGAAAATGACTCTAAGAAAACAAGACGTAGGCTTACAAACAAGATATGTTTTGATGATACCTGATACCGGTTCGATCGGTGTGACCAGTTACGAACAAAAAGACGTAGACGAAGCCATTAAGGATCTCATTTTAGCATGCAACTTAAGCCTAAACATAACATGTTTATCGACTCTAAAAGGTGATTTAGATAAACCTGAAATTCAAACGAAGGCGAAGGAATTTCCTAACGAAATAGAGTCTGATTCGGAAGAACTTCATGTTCGAATACATGAGACCATAGTGATAAGGGAATCAGTTCACATAACCATTAAGGAGAATGAAGAACTTGATGAAAATCAAGTTATAGAGAACTTCAGACTGTTGAGAAAACTGAGTAGACATACTATATCTGTTGACGGACCAATTTCAATAATAAGTCTCTCAAAAGCGCTTTCAGAATTCGAGATTGCAATGACGGTTTTTTCAAGACTAATGGTCTTCAAGCATCTTTTCAACTCACTTGAATTATCAATAAATTGGGATGGTATACCCAGAGAAGGAGATGCGTTAGACAGAGAAGTTGTTAAAGTATCGGGAATAGAAAAAGAAACTATTGTGAACTGGCGGAGATTATACAATAGAACTAAGCATGTCGATAGAACCGCTGAGGATTCTATGGAATTTATTAAGGGATTAGAGAATATGGGTCAAATGTTAATACCACTAAGAAAAGTCACGTCATCCTTAATTCTGAACAGGATACAAAAACTTAGATAGCATATACTAAAGCCAAAAAAAGACAAGATAACATGCATAGTCGAACATCGCTCTTACTATGTCACATATAACATTCCAACAATGAATAGATACTTTTTTAGTGATTCGGCTTATTAGTAAGCAACTACTTGAAAATTAGATATCCTTTCAGATAAGGGTGTTTCACATGAGCGATACATCTGAGTCTAATCAGATCAATTCACTACTTGCAGAATACAATGCGTGTCACATGAATCGAAATCACTACGATAGTCTTTCTTGGACTATATGTTCCATATTTACTAGCGCCTCATTGGCCTTACTCGGAATTTCATTTCTAAATCCTGTTGTTAATAATCCTCTAGAC
>JBAUBP010000140.1:0-3278 GCA_049676905.1 Bathyarchaeia archaeon | reverse complement strand
TAAATAACTTAGGCGTCAACGCCGTCAATCCATATAAACGTCAAGCACAAAAGCTGGATGCTGCTGAACAAACGAAAAAACAATCAGCTGATCAATTACAAATTTCATCTGTAGCGAAAGAATTGCAGTCTTCATCATTCGCAACCGAACGTGCTGAGCGCATTCAACAGTTAAAAGTAGATATCGAATCAGGTAACTATAAAGTAGATGCAAAACAAGTTGCAGGAGATTTACTTGCATTTTACCGCAAATAAAATGACCGCCTTCTAATTCGCGCTGGCGGTCCATTTTCTGTATTTGACTAAAGGAGTTTTTTCCATGTCGATCGAAACGATCATTCAAACGTTAGACAACTTAGAAAAACTACACAAAAGTTTGCTTGAACTTGCCTATAAGAAAACCGAGTTCATTAAAACTGGAGACATGGATAGTCTCGATCAACTGCTCAAGGAAGAGCAGGCGCACGTAGCGGCAATTTCACAACTTGAACAACAGCGTCAGTCAGTGGTAACGGATTACCTTCGAGCAAAAGGAATTGCTCCCTCTGACACACCAACTGTTATGGAAGTAATGGAAGCAGCTGAGTCGCCATCTGATCAAGAACAACTCAAATCAACACGAAACAAACTGTTATTAACAGTCGAACAACTTAAACTTCAAAATGATTTAAACCAAAAATTAACTTACCACTCGTTGCAATATGTCAATTTAACGCTAGATATGTTAAATCCTCGTTCGGAAGAAATGAATTATTCTAGAAATGAAACAAAAGGCAACAAGGTAAATAAAGAGAAAACCTATTTCGATTCACAAGCATAAGGAGGCGAACCCATGCGCAGTACGTTTATGGGACTTGAAACAAGTAAACGCGGACTTTTCACTCAACAATCCGCTCTATATACAACTGGACACAATATTTCCAATGCCAACACAGCAGGTTACTCAAGACAACGTGTCAACATGAACCCTACATTAGGATTTCCAGGAATGGGATTGAATGCTCCGAAAACAGCAGGTCACATTGGTACAGGTGTTGAAGTTGAATCTGTTCAAAGAATCCGCGACGTCTTTATTGATCGTCAGTTTCGACAAGAATCAAACAAACTAGGATACTGGGAATCACGCTCCCAAGCGATTACTCAGATGGAAGATATCATGACAGAACCATCGGATCATGGTTTAAATGTATCATTAGATAATTTTTGGAAATCACTAAATGACTTGAGCACAAACCCGGAAAACACAGGGGCTCGTAAAGTGGTAGTTCAACGTGGAGTAGCAGTTGCAGAATCTTTTAACTATATGCATAAACAATTAAGTGATATTCAAGGCAATTTGAAAAATGAGATAATTGTTTCTACAGATAGAGTTAATTCTATTTTGAATCAGCTAGCTTCATTAAATGACCAGGTATTAACGATTGAACCGAATGGTTACATGCCCAATGATTTATATGATGCTCGAGATAATTTAATTGATGAACTTTCTACATATTTCCCACTTGAAATCTCGTACGATAAAACTGGTGGTAACTCTCTCGCTATAGCTGAGGGATCAGTTAAAGTGTCGATCAAAACAAATACAGGATCTAATATAGAAGTAGTCAATAGTAAGTATGCAGCGCAATTAACAGCGAATACAACACCTACTCAATTAATGGTTGATAACGGAAATTATGAACCGTTCACACAATTTACCATAACAGGTAGTGGAACTATTCCATCTACAACAATTGATTATAGTCAGTTAGAGGTTAATAAAGGGAAGATGTTATCTCTAATAAATTCATACGGTCATGGCTCAGTTTCAAGTGCACTAGGTTATTTCCCAGAAACGCTAGCAAAATTAGATATATTGGCTAAACAATTTGCGGTTGCTTTCAATGGGATTCATTCAAAAGGTAATCCTTTGCCAGGTAAGACAAAAGTAGATGATTTCTTCATCTATACTAACGGTGCAAGTGATATAAAAGTGAAAATCGAATTCGAAAATGATCCAGGTTTATTAAATGCTTCTTCATTGCCCGATGAAGAAGGTAATAGTACAAATGCATTGTTGTTAGCAGAAATTAAATTTATTTCATTGGATGGGTCGCTAAAAGTGAATGGGGCTGATTTACAAGGTGCAACAGTTCAATCATTTTATCAGTCATTGATTGGTAAAATGGGTGTTGAAGCTGAACAATCCAATCGGCTTGCGTATAACTCAACCACTATTAAATTAGCAGTTGAAAATAATAGAGCCGCTGTAAGTTCTGTTTCATTAGATGAAGAAATGACAAATATGATTACATTCCAACAAGCGTACAACGCTTCAGCCAGAATGATTACAGTAGTCGATGAAACATTAGACAAAATTATTAACGGTATGGGCCGAGTCGGATTATAAAAGGAGGACTTTTTCATGCGCGTTACACAGTCAATGCTTTCCAATAACATGCTTCGTAATTTAACCAAAAGTTATAGCAAAATGGGGACACTACAAGAACAAATTAATACCGGGAAAAAAATCAGTAAACCTTCACAAGATCCTGTAGTAGCAATTAAAGGAATGGGTTATCGAACAGATTTAGAGAAAGTCGAACAGTTCCAACGAAATATAGGTGAGGTAAATAACTGGTTAGATAGTTCAGATGATAGTTTAGACAAAGTGGGATTAGCACTCCAACGAGTTCAAGAACTTGTAACGGATGCCGCTAATGATACCAAAACTCCTGAAGATCGAGCTAAAATTCAAAAAGAGATTAGTCAGTTAAGAGACCAAATACAAAGTTTAGGAAACACTAGGGTTGGAGACAAATACATCTTTTCTGGAACAAAAACATTAACCCCATTGTTCTCAAAAGATGTCGGAGGTAATGTAACAATTGGAGGAACGGTACCATCTGCTCCTCCAACACCCGGATTTAATAATGAAGTTAATATTGCAATCTATGACGGCATAGAACTTACTGTTAACTCTAAAGGGTATGATATGTTTAGAAAGATTGATGAAATGATGGTAAATATTGAATCATCACTTGATTTAAACAAGATCCCAGTTTCTACTGGAGTCGAGATTGGGAAGTTTTTAAAAAATATTAGTGATGTAACAGATACTGTCCTTGAAGAACGAGCTGAAATTGGTGCACGTCAAAACCGTGTAGAAATGATGGAAAATAGATTAGGTATGCAAGAAGTTATAGTAACGAAACAACTATCAAACAATGAAGATATTGATTACGAAAAAGCAATTACCGAAATGATTACTCAAGAGTCTATTCATCGAGCAGCATTATC
>JBAUBP010000139.1:0-3831 GCA_049676905.1 Bathyarchaeia archaeon | reverse complement strand
ATGTGGATATATCAATTCGATGTACGCATTTCCTACAGGTAAAAACGTAACATCTACACCTTGGGTTTCATTATACCAAGTTCGGTCCTCTAAATCTATGAAACTCTTGAGAAGATCTTTGATATTATTGGTTTTAACAACGACACCTACATGATGAAATCTTATTTTTTCAGGTTTCCTATCGATAAATTTCTCCAAATCTATTTTACTCCTGGATCTTCAATAGTCTGACAAGTTTGTTGTCCCGCCATTTAACTAATTCATCAAGCTTCTTTTCTTTGATCATTGGTAGTTGCTCTACGCCCTTGATTGCCTTTAATGATGCATGGTAAGGTATCTGTTTCCAATCATCCATTGTCTTCCAGTATTCATTAAAGCCATGCTGTATCGTGTCTATATGATACTTCAAACCTCCTGGTCCACCTCCAAGGTGAAATGTTAGAAACGGTCCCATTATCCCCCATCTAGCTCCAGGTCCAGCCCAACATGCTTTATCAACATCCTCAACCGATGCGACTCCACTATTCACTAGATTTAATGCTTCTCTCCAAAGTGCAGCTTGCAATCTATTTCCAATGAAACCGGGCACCTCTTTTTTTACCTTGACTGGTATTTTATCTAACGTCTCCATAAATTGGTAGGTTATCTCTACTGTCTCTTCCGAGGTTTTTTCACCTGGAACGAGTTCAACGAGTTTTAGTAGTAGAGGAGGATTCCAAGGATGAGCTACTAGACATCTCTCAGGTTTGCTTGCGGCTTTTTGTATTTCCGTCATAAGTAGGCCCGAAGAGCTTGTGCCTATAATAGCAGAATCATTCTCTTTATCAACTTCTGAAAATATTTTTTTCTTAACATCATAGCTTTCAAATGCCGATTCTTGGACATAATCCGCATCTGATACACATTCCGCAATGCTTTCCGTCAATGTTATTCTATTCAAAGCTGAAGCGGCATCATTTTTTGCGATTAGACCTTTATCGGCTAAGAATTCTGCGCTTGATCTTATTCTTTCCATAGCACTTTTTATGAGCTCTGGACTCATGTCATATACAGCCACATTGTAACCCTTTATGGCGAAAAGTGTAGCCCAGCTATGCCCTATAGTACCGACTCCTATACACGCGACATTCTTTACTTTCAAATCTCTAGCCCCCACCATACTACAAAAGGCAATGATATATGAATTGTAAGGCTAAACCACAGAAATATTGTTTCTGGGCTAACGTATTAGATAAATAGTTGATTATGTGTCGGGTGTAAGGATGTTATTTTGAAGAAGAGTAAACCTACTTTGATCAAAGCTGCAAAAATCATCGTCATAGTGGGAGCCATATTGATGATCTCACTTAGCATTATGAGTATTGCAGGCAGAATTTTAGCCCTGCCTTTCTATGCCCCCATCGGTCTGACATCGGGAGTGTATATTTTCGCTTCATTGTTCGGAGGAATCTTGGCTTTGATCCTTAGCAGAAAAGTTGGCGGTATGATTTGGACTTTGATTCTGATTGGAATTGGAATTATTGGTGGTGGACTAGGTGGACTATTGGTTTTCATCGGCGGGATTATAGCTATCATTGCAAGAGTAAGTTGAAATAGGCTAGTCGACTGTGATTTGAGAATTCAATTTGATGAATTTTTCCTTATAATTCTCCTTCCATATCGGATTAGAATTACAGCCGCAATAATAGAGACCCCCAACAAGATTGGAATAGTGTTTAAAGGGTTAATCAAATCATAACTTTGAGTTGATGATCGAACAACATTTCCAGCCGCATCAACCACAACAATCTCGTACCTTACATTATTGTCAGGAGGCTGAGCAGGTATTGAACCTACCCATATACCATTCCAATTGGATCCTTCATCAAGCCTCATTCCAATTATTCGCCATTCACCATCATTCACCGAATAGTTAAGAAAAGCTTTCACTACACCCGTTTGAATATCAGTCGCATTGACTTTCAATTCAAGAGATTGTCGCTCTATAGGACTTGATGGAATTCTTGAGATATCCAATATTACTGGTTGACTATTATCATCTGGCATTAGTGTAATCAATTGCTGAAACTTTTCGACAGCTAATTGAACAAGTGAAAGACTCTTATCCTCATGTACTTTATCTTCCGTCTCAAAGTAGAGTGAGATCTCTTCAACACTTTCTACATTGAGTTTTATGACCTCAAGAAAATCATCATGGAAATTTTCCCATTGTATAGGGAAAACAAGTTCTTCAGCAACAGTCTCTAGAGTTCTATACTCTTCAATCAATGGTTTCATCCGTAGTATAGCTTCCTCAGAAGAAGTTTTGTTCTGCGTATAATCTTTGTGAAGTTCTCCCACTTTAAAATTTAGTTCTTCCATTGTTCGAAAAATCGAGTCAACCTCATTCTTATAATCGGTCCATTGCTGACAATATCCCAAGTCAACTATAGAGAATACTACAACTAAACCGATCGAACATAAAATAAGTAGTCTGGGTATCAGCAAATCTAAATTCATTTTCCTGATCACATAATCCGCTCCTAGATGATCCTACTGTTCAATAAAAAACATCTCTTAAATAAATGTCAGACTCAACACACATATTTTTCTTGCCAGAGCGCCTGTATTGACTCAACAAAACTGATATTAGCTTATCACAGGTTAATACCTGCATCACGATCTACAACAGTATGCGTGTGATCTACTGGTTGATCAAGAATGGTTGATGGAGCATTCTCATTAAAGAAGATCCTAGTTCCAACAGATGGCCAAGCCCATTCTGTCAGAGCTTGCCAATATGCAGTAAAATTAGCCAAGCTTACGGGCGCCGAAATCATCGGCATTCATGTCATGCCCAGCCAGGTGTCAAGAATATTTGAGGAAAGAAGACATTCTGGCGAGATCTCAAGCGATTTTGTCGGGCAATATCGGAAAGAGGGTGCAGAACACCTCAAACATATCGAAAAAATGTGTGTCAGAGAAAATGTTAGACGTCGCACACTTCTATTAGAAGGTTATCCACCTGAAGAGATATTAAAGACAGCCCAAAAAGAAAATGCAAACTTAATAGTTCTCGGTATACGTAAAATGAGCCGATTTGAAAGACATTTTGGCGTCACCACTTCAGATAAAATTATTCTTAACGCCAATTGCCCAGTTACAATTATTAATGCACCTTGGTAGTTTTAAAATCCCATAATCGTTCATTTAAGAAACAATTAGAGTAAGAATAGTGTTTCTTCTTAAATCTTAAATCTAAGAGACAAAGCACGATTGAGATAAGATGGAACTCTGTGAGAATTGCGCTAAGAAGGCGGAGAAGTTAGAGGCATGTCCGTACTGCCAAAAACAATTCTGCCCAAGTTGTTTTCCACGACATATGAGCTGGGAAAGACAACATCAAGATTGGAGCTTATATCAATCCGCTGGACCAGGCATGGCAAATGTCGGTGGATCAAGAGAGGTAATGAGTTATGGTCCTCCACATAAGGCTGAAGGAAAACGTAAAAGATACAGGAGATCAAAGGATTGATGAATTTCCAGTATCATAATTACCAAACACCCACGGATGAGAAAAATATAGAATACAATAAATTTTTCATAGCAACATTCAAGACAAATATTCATCATCACATTAGGGTGCAGATTCTTTGATTGGAGTTGACTGGAATTGGCAGGAGTAGCAGTAATAGCTGAAAAACATCTCGCGACCGGGTTTAGACTTGCAGGAGTTGAAGCTTTTCCAATAGAAAACATTGAAGAGGCCAAAACTGCTCTTTCTAGAATTCTTACTGAAGGGAAACATGATATTATAATTCTCACAGAAAGACTTTCAAAGGAACTCCATGA
>JBAUBP010000138.1:0-19898 GCA_049676905.1 Bathyarchaeia archaeon | reverse complement strand
AACAGGAAAATATCTTAAGCTATCAGTTGAGGCAGAAAAAAAAGAAGAAGCCAAAGAAATTGTAAGAGAAATGTCTAATTCACTTAGAATATACAACCCTGTAGTTCATACATGTTCTATTCGAATAAAAAGTGAGGAATTGTGAAGACAGCAGTAATACAATTTCCTGGATCAAATTGTGATTTAGATATATTTCATGTCCTGAAAGATGTTCTCCAAATTGAAACGAATTTAGTGTGGCATACCAATTTCAAATCTACAGATTATGATGGCGCCATCTTACCAGGTGGATTCTCTTACGGTGACTATCTTAGGGCTGGAATAATAGCGGCGCACAGTCCCGCTATCAATCAAGTAGAAATTATGGCTCAAGAAGGGAAACCAATAATTGGAATTTGTAATGGTTTTCAAATCCTAATAGAATCAGAACTCTTACCTGGAGCACTTTTGAGTAATCAGACTGGGACCTTCATATGCAAGTGGGTAAACATTAGAGTTGAAACCAATAATACAAATTTCACAAGAAACATTCCAAAAGGAACAATTTTAAAAATTCCAATAGCACATGCTGAAGGGAGATATACAATCGATCCAAAAGGTCTTAAAGATTTATGTGAAAACGATCAAATAGTCCTGAGATATGTAGATGAAAATGGCAATTTAACAGAAATTGGAAATCCAAACGGCTCTATGGACTCTATAGCGGGAATATGTAATAATGATAGAAATGTTTTTGGTCTCATGCCGCATCCAGAGCGAGCATCTGAAAAAATATTAAGTCCATTCTCTAGTAGCGACGGTCTCGAAATATTAAGTAGATTTGTTCAAATCTGAGGCTGTAATTTTGAACGAAAGATCTGCTATTAAAGTGAATCTAACTCAAAAGGAAATCAAGGAAGCTAAGATAAGACTTGGCAGAGAGCCGAATGAAACAGAGCTCGGTATGATCGACGTTATGTGGTCTGAACACTGCTCATATAAAAGTAGTAGAAAATTTCTTCAAAAACTACCTAAAGAAGGCAAGAGAGTAGTAGTAGGACCAGGATATGACTCAGGTGTAGTAGATATTGGTGAAGGTGATATTGTCGCCTTCAAGGTTGAAAGTCACAATCATCCATCTGCAATTGAACCCTATAATGGCGCCGCCACTGGAATAGGAGGCATAATAAGAGATATTTTGTGTATGAATTGCAGACCAGTTGGATTACTCGACTCATTACGTTTTGGGAACCCACAAAGTAGCCACAGCAAATGGTTGTTCCAAAATGTTGTGAAGGGAATAGCAGACTACGGTAATTGCACTGGTATACCCACCATTGCAGGAGAAGTTGAATTTGATGAAAGTTTTGAAACTAATTGTTTAGTAAACGTAGGATGCCTTGGATTCGGAAAATTAAAAGAACTTACACTTGGAAGGATGGATAATCCAGGGAACATAATAATTCTGGTAGGGGGCTCTACTGGTAGAGATGGTATACACGGTGTAACCTTTGCATCACGAGTTATCGGGGAAGAATCAGAATTAGATAGGCCAGCAGTCCAGATTGGCGATCCATTTGTTAAGAAACTAGCAATTGAAGCAACTCTTGAAGCCTTAAGAACAGGTCAAGTGACTGCAGTCAAGGATCTTGGTGGAGGAGGACTTACATGTGCACTTTCTGAGATGTCAAGTAAAGGTAATTCAGGATTAGAAATAGATCTCAATGCTATTCATGTTAGAGAGGGTAAGATGACTCCATATGAAATATTATTATCTGAATCTCAAGAGAGATTGTTATTCACCGTTATTCCAGAAGGGCAGAGAAAAGTCCTAGAGATATTTGAGAGATGGGGACTTTCATACTCTATTATTGGAAAAGTAACTAATACTGGTAACTTCGTTGCCAAATATAATAACAGAATTATTGTAAATATTCCTCCAAAGCTATTAACAAATTCTCCGTTGGCAGTAAGAGTAGCAAAAAAACCTAAAACTAGAAGTAAAAAATCTACTTCAAGACCTGCAATTCCTAATAATATCTCGGAATTAATATTTCGTCTATTAAAGACACCAAATATCGCTAGCAAGGATATTGTATACAGACAGTATGACCATGAAGTTGGAGTTAGAACTGTTTTAAAGCCTGGAGATGCAGACGCAGCTGTACTTAGACTGATTGGAAAGAATAAGGCTGTGGCAATAAAGGCAGATTGTAATAGCGCCCATTGTTTTCTTGATCCTTACAATGGACATGCTTCAGCAGTAGCCGAGGCAGCTCGTAATGTGGTAGCCACTGGTGCTGAGCCTATAGCTATTACAGATTGTTGTAACTTTGGAAATCCAGAGAATCCGAATGTTTACTGGCAGTTTAGACAGGCAATAAACGGAATGTCATATATGCTTAAGGGTTTAAAAATTCCATGCGTTGGAGGTAACGTTAGCTTCTATAATGAAGATGAAACAACTGGAAATGCTGTAAAACCTTCAACCACAATAGTAATGTTAGGACTAATAGAAGACCTAAAACTGATAACAAACATTGCTCTTAAAAAAATTGGTCAATCAATAATCATGATAGGTAAAACATACTCAGAATTAGGCGGGTCACAATATTACAAACTTATAGATTTTCCTAAAGGTAAACCCCCAAGCGCTGTTGTTTCTAGGGAGAATGCTTCAATAAAAACTATCATGCAAGCAATTAGGAGTGGATATATTACAGCAGCTCACGACTGCTCACGGGGCGGAATCTCAATTACACTTGCAGAAATGGCAATCAAAGGTAACCTTGGTTTGAAAATTGATGCAAAATTGATCCCACGCAATCCAAATGTTAGGATTGATGATCTTCTATTCTCAGAGTCAAATGCTAGATTCATAGTTACTGCACCAAAACCTCATGCGATAAAAGTTTTGAGACTTGCAAAGAGAAAGGGAGCCTCTGCTGCCATAATAGGTAAAGTTTCAAATGACAATTATGAAATCACTTGGGGAAAAAATAGAATTGCTCGGAATTCAATTGACCAAATGAAAGAAGCGTGGGAGAGAGCTGTTCCAGAAGCACTGGTGAGCCCTTAAAATGTATAGAATCCAAAGAGGAAAGAAAGATGCTTGTGGTATCTTTGGCATAAGTAATCCACGGCAAGATGCAGTTATCAACGTATATTATGGATTAATGTCTCTTCAGCATAGAGGACAAGAATCCTCAGGAATATCAGTTATCAAGAATGGAAGAATATCTTCAAGAAGAGTCAGGGGACTCGTATCTCAAAATCTGAAACCAAAACTATGGACACTTTCTGGAAATATGGGAATAGGTCATGTTAGATACTCTACTACTGGCACATCAACACTGGCTAATGCCCAACCTATGACAGATAATATGTTTGCCCTAGGACACAATGGAAATTTGGCAAACTACATGCATCTAAGAAGAAAGATAGAGAATGAAGGACTAAAACTCAAAGCCAACAGTGATGCTGAGGTTATACTGAAACTTCTCAGGATGAATTATGACAAAAGTGGAGATTATATTTCCTCATTTAAGGAGTTATCATCACAGGTTGACGGAGCTTACTCGCTAGTAATCTTAACAAGAAATCGAGAATTAATCGCAGTAAGAGACCCATTAGGTCTAAGGCCACTTTGCCAGGGTAGAAAGGGAAATACAATAGCTTTTGCTTCTGAGAGTGTGGCTTTGGATAGTAACAACATAAATTTGGTAGGAGATTTGGAGCCAGGAACAATAACTATCGCGACTAAAGATACTTGCAAAAAATACTGCTACCAACCATCCAAAAGGAAAGCACATTGTATGTTTGAATTTGTCTATTTCAGCCGTGTTGATTCAATTCTTCAAGGAAAAAGTGTTTACGATGTAAGATTCAACCTAGGCATTAACTTAGCCAAGACATATGATACCAAACCTGATGTTGTAGTTCCTGTTCCTGATACCTCAAGAACAGCAGCTGAAGGTTATTCTTACCAAACAGGAGTACCTGTAGCTGAAGGCTTGATAAAAAATAGGTATATCCACAGAACCTTCATAATGCCACGACAAAAAGATAGAGATTCTGCGATAAAACTGAAAATCAACCCTCTCAAATCTGCAGTTAGTGAAAAAAATGTACTTGTAATTGACGACAGCATTGTCAGGGGGACCACAAGTAAAGTTATCGTTCAAATGCTCAGAAATGCAGGGGCAAATAAAGTTCATCTTATGAGTACCTGTCCACCTATAATCTCCCCATGTTTCTATGGAATAGATATAGCAAGCTATGGAGAATTAATTGCCGCAAAAATCGATTTGGAAAGTATTCAGAGAAAAATCGGCACGGATAGCTTAGGCTATCAGACCCTAGAAGGTCTAATAAAAGCCATCAACATTCCAGAAAAAGATCTTTGTCTAGGATGTCTAAAAGGTGAATATCCTACACCATATGCACAAAGAGTTCTGGAAACTATGAAAGATAAGACTGGAACTGGAAAAACAAGAATATGGGAGACTGAAATTCCAACTTGAAAAGAAATAATCAAAAACTAAAACTTGTAGCTGTTGTTCTAGGTAGTGAAAGTGACAACCACATAGCTGAAAAGACAATTAAAATTCTTGAAAGATTTAACATATCTTATGAAAAGAAAATTCTTTCTGCACATAGAAACCCAAAAGAACTTTCCAAATATATTGATTCATCAAAAGTCCTTGTCTTTATAGCCATAGCTGGTCTATCAGCTCAACTTCCAGGATTTATAGCATCAAGAACATCTAGACCAGTTATTGGAGTTCCAGTTAATGTTAAGCTGGAAGGTTTAGATGCTCTCCTCGCAACCATGCAAATGCCTAAACAAGTTCCTGTTGCAACAGTAGGAATAGATAACGGAGAAAACGCTGCTTTTCTAGCTATTAGAATTCTATCTTTATCATATCCTGAATTGATTTCCAATTCGGAGCGATAGTATTGAATTGGGACTATGAGAAGGCTGGTGTAGATAGAGAAAAGATCAGAGTTAGTCACGCTACAATTGCAAAATTAATAGAGAATACTTATGGTTTTAGAAAGGGTAAGCTTTGTGACGTGATAAAAGGCTTCGGACACTATGCTTCACTTATAGATATTGGCGAAGGAAAAGCACTTGCGCTACATTGCGATGGATGCGGAACTAAAGTACTAATCGCTCAATTGATGAACAAATTTGATACAATAGGAATAGATTGCGTTGCTATGTGTGTAAACGATCTTATCTGTATTGGAGCAGAACCAACAACGTTAATCGATTACTTGGCTTTGGAAAAGCCAGATGAGATAATGCTGCATGAAATAATGAAGGGTTTGGTGAATGCTGCGAAAGAGATAAATCTGAACATAGTTGGGGGCGAGACAGCTATTATGCCTGACGTAATCAAAGGTGCTATACCAGGACGAGGATTCGACCTAGCCGCATTTTGTTTAGGCGTGATTAATACTAATTCAATTATTATGGGGGATAAATTATCGCCTGGAGATATAATCTTAGGAATTGAGAGTAGTGGAATACATAGCAATGGGCTCTCTCTTGCAAGAAAGGTCTTAATCGAGAATGCAAAATATTCTTTGAAAAAAGAAATACCTGAAATTGGTCGACCTCTAGGAGAAGAACTCCTAGAACCAACGAAAATCTATGTTCCAGCGGTAATGACTGCAATACAAAATGCAGAGATACATGGGATAGCTCATATAACTGGAGGAGCTTTCTCAAAACTCAAACGTTTTGAACCACATGCAAATGTAGGATTTCATTTACAGAATATGCCTGAACCTCAGCCAATATTCAAGCTAATACACAATATCGGAAAAATTGCTGATGATGAGATGTACAAGACATTCAATATGGGAATTGGACTCTGTATGATGTCTGACAAGACTAATACAGACCAAATAATTTCGTCATGTGATAAATTAGGGTTAAGAACTCACATTATCGGGAATGTCATAAATGAAACAGGTGTTAGACTGACAACAAAAGACAGAACTATTTCTCTATAATAATTTCATTAATATCAAAAGCCAAAATCATAATTTTCAAAAAAAGGTAAGCTTATATCAGAATCTTATTGCCACTCTTCTGGCTCCGAGGTAAATTTCTTGAGTTATGACGTGACAATCATTGGTTGCGGACCTGCAGGAATATTTTCTGCATTAGAGCTAGTCAAAAAGACTAATTTGAATATCTTAATGATTGATATGGGTCTTCAGCTGGAGAAACGAAAATGCTCTGCTGATCGTGGTTTCGGATGCGTGAGATGTGATCCATGTGACCTTTTAACAGGTTGGGGAGGATCTGGAGCCTTTAGTGATGGAAAGCTTACACTCTCATCTGAGGTAGGTGGATGGCTTGATGAGTACATCGATCTTGTCGAATTGAACAGGCTAATAGATTATGTAGACTCAATTTATGTAAAATTTGGTGCTCCCAAGAAACTCTATGGAACAGATAATAATAAGATCGAAGAAATAGAAAGAAAGGCAGCACTAGTTGGGTTGAAACTTGTTCCTTCACGTATACGGCATTTAGGTACGGAGAATTGTGGGAAAGTTCTAAGTAAAGCAAAACAAGTTCTTCAAAAGAAAGTCAAGATTAGAACATCAACTGAAGTAAAAGGCCTAATAGTAAAAGATGGAAAGATAGAGGGTGTTGAGTCCAAAGACGGAGAAAAAATTAAAAGCAAATATGTTATTGTGGCGCCAGGTAGAGTCGGAGCGGAATGGTTAACTTCTGAAGCCCAAATGTTGGGTCTTAAAACACTGAACAACCCAGTTGATTTAGGGGTTCGAGTGGAGGTTTCCGCACCTGTTCTTGAAGAATTGACTAACGTTCTATACGAACCCAAATTCATCTATCATTCAAGATCATTTGATGACATGGTCAGAACATTTTGTATGAATCCTGCTGGAGAGGTCATAACTGAATCTTACAATGAAATCGTTACAGTTAATGGACAAAGTTTTGCTGAGAAAAAAACAAAAAACACAAACTTCGCTTTACTAGTAAGCACAAAATTCACTGAACCATTTAGAGAACCTATTGCTTATGGAAAATATATTGCTAGACTCGCTAATCTATTGGGAGGCGGAATTATCGTTCAACGACTTGGAGATCTTGAGGCCGGAAGAAGATCAACAGAAGAAAGAATGGCTAGAAACCTTGTGGTTCCAACATTGAAATATGCAACACCAGGAGATCTAAGCTTCATTTTACCATATCGTTACCTAGAGGACATAAAGGAAATGTTGCAAGCTATGGACAGAGTTTCACCAGGGATATATTCGAAACATACTTTACTTTACGGAGTGGAAGTGAAATTTTATTCATCAAGACTTGAATTAAATAACAAATTAGAAACTAAAATCAATAATTTATTTGCAATTGGGGATGGTGCAGGAATAACACGAGGATTAATACAAGCATCCGTTTCGGGTGTAATAGCAGCAAGAGAAATTCAGCAAAGGGAAAAGTAAAAAAAACAGTTCATAAAATCAATTTCTAACTTCAGCAATATCCAAAAACTAATTTTTTACACTAACCATAAAGATTCAGTATTAACATTGAATTATGAAAATAGTGGGGCGGGCGGGACGCTCATGTATCAAGATAACATTTTGAACCCGCGATCTCCGGCTTTCTTGCAACGATGACCCGAGACCGGGATCTTGGACCAAACTAGACCACCGCCCCTGCGCAAAAGTAAACCCCCCCTCTTAAAGGCATTATCACCAGATTCGAATAACAAATCTAATTAAGTTATGATAGGGCGAAAAAAGATAGTTTTTAGGGCCCAAAGGGCCCAAATGGGAGAAAAGGAAAAGAGAGACTAGTGAACCGATAATTGATTGGTGGAAATTTTATCTCAAGTAGACAAGGCGATGGTATGAGTCTTCTATTCCTGCGATATATTCATTATTTCATCGTATAAGTGTTTCTGTGTTACAGAATAACAAAATATCTGGATCTTTTTATTTAATTATCAAATCAACTGTATGCAATAATAATGTCAAGAACGGCAACTCAAAGAAAGTGTAGTATACTCGAACTAATTGTTTAATCTTTTAAACAAATGTTTATTGTTGTAATCCAATAAGAGGCACAGAAATTGTCAATGTCTTTCGAGAAGTCTGGAGTTGACATTCTAAACTCTGCTTCATCATCTGTAAGACTGAGAATACTCAAACTTCTGAAGTCAAGAGGACCACTTCCTTATACTGAAGTTATGGCATCACTTGGATTGGATCCAATAAGGGATGCAGGAAAATTTGTTTATCATCTCAAAAGTGTGACAGGAACTCGACTTGTAATTCTAGATAAAAAAACCAAGAAATATACCATAACAGAACTTGGTGAGATGTTAGTCAATTTCGAAAGAGATCTAGAGGAATATATTGCAGCTAAAAAAGGAAAGCTATATGTTAGAACATCAAGACTTTCATTGGAAGAATTCGAAAGAGAAAAAATCGCAAGCTCACTCATTAATGAAGCTGGTGTTCCTTATGAGCTGGCCCAAGAAATAGCTGCTGAAGCAGAAGAAAGGCTACTAAGGCTTCGAACAAGTTATTTGACTGCACCTTTAATTAGAGAATTCATCAATGCTATACTAATAGAGAAGAGACTCGAGGATTATAGACATAAGCTTACCAGATTAGGAATGCCTGTATATGATGTTTCTGAACTCCTAAAATATTCAAGTGAAAAGATGCTTGGTCCTCAATCTGTAATAGACACTGCAGGTAACTCGGTAATTGAAGAATACGCACTTCTGAATTTTCTTCCAAGAAATATCGCTGATTCACATTTATCAGGGGATTTGCATGTTGACAATCTTGGAGAATGGATCCTCAAACCCACTGAGATAGCACATGACCTACGGTTTTTCTTCAAAAATGGTTTTCCAACCAAAAAACCACCAAAATCATTTCAAGGTGCTCTATCAACAGCTCATTTTGTATACCAACTAGCAAAAAAAGAAATAGCTGGTGAACAATGTTTCGATCTGTTCAACATTTTCTTGGCACCTTATGCATCAAAAATAACAAAAGCTCAACTTAGAGACTCATTATATCAATTCTTCACAAATATACGAGAAGATGTTTATTCAAATGATCAAACCAATGGACTTTCACTTGGTTTTGAATTTGCTATACCTGATTATCTTCTCGATGTTGATGCTGTTGGGCCAGAAGGGTCAGATCCAGGTAAATATTCAGATCATGCTGAAGAAGCGAGTGAAATTTTCGAGGCCTCTATTGATGCTGCAACAGAGGCATCAAATGAGAAACCACTATTCAATCCAAGATTAATCTTCAAGATACGTCGGCCATCACCAACAGATAGGAAAACTGAAAATTTAATGTTAAAAATTCATCAACTTGCAACAAAGAATTTCTTGCCATATTTTGCCAATTTGGAAAAAGAAGATAAGACTACCTATACTGCCACTGGATTGAGAATAGATAATTCTTGGACCGGAAATTGGGAAGACGATTGCTTGAGAACAGGTAATGCGGTTAGTATCTTTTTGAACCTTCCTAGAATAGCATATGATTCTCATAAAAAAATTGATAGATTCCAGAAGATACTTGATACACAATTAAATTTGGCCGCAGAAGCACTACAAAGAAAAAGTGAAGTACTGAAAGAAAGGCTTCAACAGAATCTTCTTCCATTATTATCCGGAGGGCGTGATAGCTCCTATTTTATCGAGAATAATGCAACCTATGGAATAAGTTTCATAGGTTTGAGTGAAGCCGTAAGAACATTCATAGGTGCTTCACTCAATGAGAATGAGAAAGCTACTGATTTCGCTACTAAGATCCTTAAAAGAATAATTGATTTTACAGAATTGGCATCTAAGAAATCAGGTATTAGACTCGTCGTCGCTCAAAGACCTCAGGATAACGCAGCATTCAGACTAGCCAAACTTGATATGATGAAATATGGACCAGGACAAGTTTCCGCTGAAGGCATTAGAGACTATCCATATTACACAGATTTATTTACTATTCCTCTTTCAGCAAAAATTAATCTCCAACAAAGAATCGAATTAGAGAGCAGGTTCCAGACATTTTGTCCTGGAGGCCATTTGAGTCTTATATGTTTAGCCCCAACTGAACAAGATCCGAAGCAACTAATGAACCTAACAGACCAATTATGTAATAGTAATCTTAGATTCTTCACATACACAAGTAACTTATCATACTGTAGTAAATGTAACAAAACATATGGTGGTGTCGCCTCAACCTGTTCAGGGTGTGGATCCACGAATCCTACAGTATATGGAAGATCATCAGCAACATATACTCCAATGGAACTATGGCCTGAAGCAAAAAGAAGAGATGTTGAAAGTCGTACTATATATTCAATATCGTAAGCGCGCTATTAATCATCTAACTATGGAACAGAACCTAAAACGAGAGTAAGTAGGCCCATTCTTACTAAAAGACCATACCAGACTTGTTTGAAATATCTTGCATGTATAGTACTATCTACATTAGCATCTATTTCATCGATTCTAGGTAGAGGGTGCATAACTATTGCATCTTTCCTAGCTTCTTCTAATTCTGTTTGAGATAATCTATAGGAACCTTTTACACTCTCATACTCCGCTGGATCAGCAAATCGCTCTTTTTGAATTCTTGTCATGTATATCACATCAACTTTGCTAATTATTTCCTTTAGATTTCTTCCTTCTTCGATATCTATTATGCGACCAATATCATCAAGGACCTCTTTTCTCATTTTTAAGATATCAGGAGAAATTAAGTATAGTTTCACTCCACTGTAGAGTGACAGAGCATAAGCAAGAGAATGAACAGTTCTACCGTATCGTAGGTCACCGACCATGGCTACTTTTAATCCATCAATAGAACCAAACTCTCTTTTCATTGTATAAATATCGAGGATTGCTTGTGTAGGATGTTCCTCAGAACCAGAACCTGCATTTATAACAGGAATATTAGCAAATTCACTAGCCAAACGAGAGGCGCCTTCCATTGGATGTCTTATAACTAAAATATCAGAATAGTTTTCGACGACGCGGACAGTATCCGAAAGGTTCTCGCCTTTTTGTATTGATGCCGCTCCAGGTTCAGAGAATCCGATGTTCATTCCTCCCAACCGGTACATTGCAGTTTCAAAACTCAATTTCGTCCTTGTACTAGGTTCAAAAAAAAGTGATGCCATAATCTTTGCTTTCAGCATATCAGAGCCTCTTTTTGCCAATGTTTCCATTTTATCTGCAGTCAAAAGTATAAAATCAAGTTCAGCTCTTGTGAAATCTCTAATGGAAATAATGTTTCTTCCTTGAAGATTCATTCCAAAAACCTCTTATTTGAAAATATTATGCATAAATTCGTAGGTACGTACAACCTATCCCCAACATCTATAATAATACTATAGAGATAATTCTGTCTGCAAATATATTAAACAAGGTCTTTGTATAATAAATTACATGAAATAACTCAACGTGGTTACCGTCAAATATCTGTTTAAGAAATTTGGGTTTGATGAATCATGTCTCAGGCTGATAAATATGAACTCTACGTTAAGAAAATCAAGAATGGGACTGTGATCGATCATATATCCGCCGGTTATGCGCTAGATGTACTGAAGATATTGAACATTACAGGTAAGGGGAGCAATACTGTTGGGGTAGTGATGAATGTTCAAAGTAAGAATATTGAGAAAAAGGATATGGTCAAAATAGAAGGACGAGAGCTAAAGCCCGAAGAAGTAGATAAGATAGCTCTAATCTCTCCTAACGCAACAATAAACATAATTCGTGAATATGATGTTATAGATAAAAAGAAAGTTAACTTACCTAAAGATATCAAGGGAATAATCGAATGTGGCAATCCCTCCTGTATTTCAAATTCTAAAGAGCCAGTGAGCTCAATCTTTCATGTTCAGGTTGTGGAACCTATCAAATTGCGATGTCATTATTGTAATAGAACAATGGAAAGAAAAGATATACTCAAACAATACTAGATAAAAAGAAAATTATTAAGAATATTAATTTAAACTCGTTGAATATTTTCAGCATCATAGATTGTCATGGTAGAGAAATATGGCTACTATTGGGGTCCTTGCTGATAGAGAAACTGCTGTATACTTTAAGATAACGGGCATAAAGAATAGTCACTCAGTTAGCAGTAAAGAGGAAGCTGAAAAGAAATTAGATCAACTATTGCAGAATCAGGAAATCTCACTTATATTTATTACCGAAGATGTAAATGAATGGCTCAGACCAATAATCAACAGAATAAAAAGAGGCAGAGAATACCCGCTCATAACATCCATACCAGGAAAAAGAGGTAAGATGCCTTCTACAGATCAACTAGCCGATTTAGTAAAGAAAACAGTCGGAATAGAAATAAAAATTGGGAAGGAAGATTCTAAATAAAATTATTTTTTCCATTGACTTCTCAAAAAAATATTTATGAATCATTAATGATGACTTTCTTTATTATAATAGACAAGTATAGATGATATAATTGGAATTAAGAGCAGCTTGGGGGATTACTGGTTCAGGGGATTTGATGCCTGAGATAATCCACAAAATGAAAGAAATTATCAATGAAAATGAGAAAATTAAACTCTACATTTTTTTATCTAAAGCAGCTCAACAAGTTATAAAATGGTACGGTCTGAGAAAAGAATTAAAATCCATATCTAAAAAAATATTTTTTGAAGTAGACTCTAATAGGACAGAACCTTTCTACTATCTACCAGGTGCATTACAGATAGGTAAATTTAGACTATTTCTAATATGTCCTGCGACAGCAAATACAGTCGCAAAAATTGTCCACGGAATAGCTGACACACTGATAACAAATGCGGCGTCTCAGGCAACAAAAACTAACGTGCCTGTATATATTTTCCCAGTAGATAACAAAGAGGGAATTCAAACTACGATTCTTCCAAACGGGTCCGAATTGAAACTGACCATGAGAAAAATCGATATAGAGAATTATATTAAACTTTCAAAAATGGATAATTTTCATGTCTTTACAGAAGTCTCAAAATTAAAAGAAGTAATGAATATGTAATAATTTACTCACTAGTTTTCTAAAAAAATGATTTACCCAATCTAATTAGTAAATTATTGTACCATTATAAGAAGAAAATAATATTAAATTATTAAAATAGTTAGAAAATGTTTGAGGTTTTATGTATGTCTTCAAATGAGGATATAGGTATTCCTGGGTCAAGATATGCTTATGTTAGTGGTGTTGGTGTAGGGAAGATTACTAGAGATTCTTGACTAAAAACAGCATTTCCAGAGTGGGATACTTGGCTAAATAAAAGAATAGAGAATACTAAAATTGGATCTAAAAACTTCGTTATATGGTGGCTTGGTGCATGTGGATTCTTCATTAAAACTCAAAAGGCAAATTTGCTTATAGATCATTATAGTGGGCCATCTCTTTACACATCACTAGAAGATGGTTGTGGTGTTTGTAGGCAATCAGGTGCTAAAAGAATAGACTGGTTGAGAACATTTCCACATGTCATTGATCCATGGGCTATTAAGGAATGTGACGCTGTTCTCATTACTCATTTCCATCCTGATCATTGTGACCCCTATACCATAGTTCCATTGTCTGAAACTACGAGTGCAAAATTCATTGGGCCGAAAATAGTTTGTTCTAAACTCAAAGAGTATGGTGTACCAGAAGATAGAATAATACAATTGAAATGGGGAGAAAGTAAGAAAGTTGGAGATACCACAATAGTGGCTACCGAAACAGCTGATAGGACTCTATTATTTAGTGGAAAGGAACCACCAAAAAAAATGGAAGACGGAGCAGTATGTTTCTTGATAAAAACACCTGCAGGCAATATTTTTCATAATGGTGACTCTCACTATGCGAATCTATTCTATAAAATCGGATTAGAAAATACAATTGATGTAGCTCTTCTACAATTTGGAGCAAATCCAGTTGGTGTTACAGACAAAATGACTTCGTATGATGCATATAGAGTTGCAGAAGCTTTGAGAACTAAAATTTTGATTCCTATGCATTACGATTGGGCCAATATGCAGGGCGATCCCTACGAGCTAGAGCGGATTGTTAAGCATAATGCTCCATGGATGAAAACAGTTATCATGCAAAGTGGAACAAAGTTCGAATATCCAAAAGATATCAACGTTGAAAGAGTAAAGTATCCAAATTATGTTGATAGATGGCGTCCAAAATTATCATGGGAATATGGAGAAGAGAAAAAGATCTTTTAGACTAATTTTCTAAAAATAAGCTTTTATTTAGAATATAGCTCAGTAAGTTTCTTCTTCGTTGGTAAACCAGTTCTTGCTCCATATTTATCTATACAACATGATGCAACAGAATTTCCAAGTCTACCACATTCATATATATCTCTTCCATGAAGAAGACCGTAAATAAATCCAGAACAAAATGCGTCACCTGCTCCTGTCGAATCTTTAGCTTTCTTCTTTAATGGTGGAATTAGATAATTCTCTTTTCCGTTAGTCACATAACATCCTTTATGTCCTAACTTCACTACAATTATACTTATTCCGAGTTTTATAAGTTCTTTAGCGCCAATTTCATAATTTTGATTTGTTAGAATTCTAATTTCATTTTCATTTGGAAGGAAGACAAATGTTCTTTTTAATATTGGTTTTATTTCATTAATTCCTTTTCTAGCATAAAGCTCCCCTGGATCCATTGTGATCTTTGTTTCAAATTTTTTCACTAAGGATTTTTGAGCTCTGAATGGGATATTACCAACAAAAGAAGTAAGATGAACAAACTTTGATGATTCCACATAATCTTGATTGATCTCTCTGTAGGCGAGGTTATCATTTACTCCTGGATCAATATACAGTGATCTCTCTCCAAAATCATCAACAAAACCTATACAAACACCACTCCTTCCTTTCTTTGTAATATTAATCCCTTTTACATTTACTTTCTCATTTCTCAGATCATTTAGAATATATTTACCCTCAGAATCATTAGCAATTTTACCTATATAGCCAGTATTGACACCAAGTCTTGTCAATCCTACTATCGTATTCGCAGCTGAGCCGCCAGGAGATATCGTTAATCCTTTTACGAATGTTTCCTCACCAGCTGCCGCTATTTTGTCTACTCTATATAATTTATCTAAATTGAGTGCTCCGAATCCTAAGACGTCTAATATCAAGTAAATAGCCCTTGCAATTCTATTTTATATTTTCCAAGTTTTCCTTGATAGTTTCCAGCTGAAACTCTAATTACCTCTGGTATATCCCAAATGCTTTTAATTCCTACTTTCATTGCTTTAGAAACAGCGGATAATGTGGTCCCATTTATCACAATTTCTGGAATATATTCTACATTTTCCGGGACTTTTGATCTATCTCCAATTCTATCTTTTAATGATGGACAATAAACTTCATTGGTTGTCGGACCAATCCAAGGGAATTTTGTCTCAGGTTTTGATCCTGCAGAACATATATTGAATGGTGTAACTATACCAGGAACCTCACGTATAGCATCTAAAGCTCTATTACCAGCTTTGAAGACGGCCTCCTTTGTGCTACACATGTACCAAAAATTCCCTCCCATAACTCCTCGTCTATAACCAAGATATCTCTCTATTCGAAAATCAGGAACCATTATAGGCACATTAATAATTCTTCTGTCATTCAAATCTTCCTCCCATTCAAAACCATCACCACAATGACCAATTCGTTCCATAGTATCAATGCGCCCTATAGGATCATCAAGAGCATTGAATATAGATGTAAAAGGTTTTACGAGTATATCCTGCCTTATCCTATAGGATAGTTCAATCTCAAACTTTTTTACAGAATCTTCGAGTGGTTTTGATTGGTCCAAACCTCCCCAGAATTGAATAATAACACCATTTCGGCCATCTGGAGTTTCTTTTTCTGATAGATATTTCTCAATACCACCCTCAACTCTTCCAATTACAATAGATGGTGTACTTGTGCATTCTTCAGCTGCAGCTTTAAGTGTCTCAGGATCTTCAGCAGTCAATACAATTCTAATAAGAATACCTTCAAATGCCTCCGCATACGTTTCATCTAACTTCTCAATTCCCATTTTGTATCCTCCCTTTATTTTATCCTAAACTCCCCAAAGCTTCTCCTCTTACCTCTTTTCTAAAACGACAACTTTCCTTGGTTAATCTCTCTCGGTTACTATCAGATAACATATCAACAATAGGTAGTGTATCGCCATAAACTTGTTTAGCTTGTAACTTAAATTGTTCTCCAACTATTTTGTCTATCTTCTCAAAGTTCCAGTTTCTTACAAGTTCATTGACAAGTTCTTTACCACCTTTCTTAAACGCCATAGTTATGATGCTAGTTACTAGGGTATTGGATGAAAGAACTGCAATCTCAGCTTCCTTCATGGCGTATTCATTACCATTAAATGATATCGCGAGACCTTTATTTTCTCTTACATATCGTAGAGGAGCTAAATCTGTTATACTATCACCAAAATAGATCACTTGACTAGTATCAACTAAATTCCTTTGAATAATATCCTTAACGGCATCAACTTTTTCTGTTCCACCTACAGGTCTTATCTCTTTGATTATTTCTCCTGATATCATATTCAACATCTTTGTCCAAAATATTTCATCTAAATAATTCACAGTCTTTTGGTCTTCTTCTGTAAGGTCTGTTATGGATTTTGTTCCAATAGGGATTTTTGGCTTCGGAAGCTTAACTAATTCATTAATCCATTTCATTATTGTATCAATTTCATCTCTGGTAAAGTCATAACTATCAATATCCAATTCTGTGCAGTAAGTATTTCTAAATGGAAAATCGATAATTTCACATAGCGACTGAATATAATGTTCGTAACTTGTACTAACAATATATGAAGGCATTAAACTCCTGATGAAAGATAAACTCTCTTCAGATCCAGAAACTAATCGAATCTCTTTGATAGAAAACTCTCTTATTATTTCGTTAGTTGCCCCACATGCTCTCAGAAAAGGTACTATAAGTCTTAGTGTGTCTCCGGCTCTATAGTTAGGTCTTCTTATAATCTCAGCTTGTATATCATCATAAATACTGATGATTTCAAATAATGTGCCACCATTTGGTACAAGTTTCTCTGTAAGTTCATATGCGTTATCATTTTTAGAGATAGGACCTTCACAATCAGTTATGAAAATTCTTTTCACTTCTTCCTCAACTGTATCATGTGATCAACACATTTATCGATATGCTCTTTTGAGGCAATATCTTTTCTAAACCATAAAGCGCCTCCATGGATATTTTCTATACCTAAAAGGGAATGATTTCTAGCATCCTCTATGGTATCACCAATTCCAACAGAGCAAATAGTTCTAGATTTAAGTGAGTAATAGTTCCCATCTTCCCTGAGTTCAATAGAACCGGGATACAACCATATTCTTTCTGTATTAATCTTTGGAGAATCACTAAAATGAATCGGTGAGTCTACTTCATTCATCATAACTTTGTTAGAAAATAATTCCACATATCTTGCATATGATGGAGGGACTTTATAGATTACTACACTGGACATTTTTTTCAGTTTAACTGAATGTAACTCTCCATCCAATATTTTCAAAAAGATGTCAACAAAATCTTCATCAATAATTGGAAGAATACTTTGGATCTCAGGATCTCCTGGTCTACTATTTATCTCAAGAATTTTAGGGCCTTCTGATGAATGTATGAAAGCGACATAAAATGGAATTCCCAGAAGATTAGTATTACTTTTTCCTCCTGATATTTCGTGAAATATTTCATTGACAATTTCAATTTCTTTATCTCTATCCGAAGGAAGCATAAAAGGAAGTAATTCGTTTTGGCTTTTGTAAGATCCCATTCCTCCTGTATTTGGCCCTCTATCTCCATCAAATGCTCTCTTATGGTCTCTGGTATCTGGAAGAATTGCTAAGTGTTTTCCATCACAGAAAGCTTGAAAGCTAGATTCTTCACCATCAATTTTTTCTTCAACAATTACTTTTTCATTACCACCACGACCATAAATTGAATTGAAATGTGCATAGGCTTCATCCAAAGTCCTAAAGTGTTCTTCTCCTACACCTACTCCTTTTCCAAAGCCAGGTCTATCGGGTTTTATAACTACATTTTTCACACCGCCAAGCTCAAGCACCCAATCTTTGAATTCATTAGTAGGTTGTTGACCCATTTGATTAGGGTCAAAAATTTTAAAGAGAGGATTTGCTTGTGGACAAGATTTCTGGAGCAAAATTCTCTGTGATACTTTACTGCTTTCAATCGCATATCTTTTGGTTGGACATATAATAGGAATTTTTGTTTCTTTCTCTATGATGTCTCTTATTCCATTAATGATTGGAGTTTCTGAGCCAACAATCCCAAATCTTATTTTGTCTTTATGTTTTGCAGCGAAGTTACATATCTTCTTAATAGAAAGATCTGGAATAACTACATGTTTTCCATTCTTTTCTGTTATTTTAAGGTTGAAAGGGTTACGTTGTTTATCAGCTATATAAAATTCTATATCGTAAATTTCACTTTTAGATAGGGTATCTATTATTGCGACATCTCTTGAGCCATAACTTACTACCAGAATTCCAATTCTTTCCATTTCGGGGTCCTTTTTTTTTTAGGTTCTCATCATTTTTCTTGATTTCTCAGAAGCTTTGATTACTGCCTCTATGAGGGCCTGCTTAACCTTGTTTTTTTCAAGTTGTAATAATCCCTGTTCTGTAGTACCGCCTGGTGTTACAACCATTTCTATTAATTCGGAGGGTTGTTTTCCTGTCTTTAGAATCATCTTAGCAGCACCTAGGGTAGTCTGAGCAGCCAATTGTAAAGCTAATTCTCTATCTAGACCGTCTTTAATGGCGCCATTGCTCATGGCTTCAATTACTGAGTAGACATAGGCGGGACCACTACCGCTTAGTCCTGTAACAGTATCCATATGCTTCTCTTCTACTATAGCAACCCTTCCTATAGTGCTGAAAATTTTCTCTGTCAATTTCATTTGTTCATCTGTACTGTTTGGTCCTCTTGCCAGTGCAATCATTCCCTCATTGACTAATACAGCTATGTTGGGCATGGCACGAATAATCGGAACATCATCACCAACGAGTCGGGATAAGAATCGAGTGGAAACGCCAGCGGCCAAGGTAATAACGAGTTTTTTTGCTTTTAAAAACTTCTTGATATTTTTAGCGAGGTTCTCAATATCTTTAGGTTTTACAGCTATAATTATGATATCGGATCCATCAACAAAACTCGTAATATTAGTACTACATTCTATCCCATATTTCATTTGTAAGTGATTACAGCGGTCTTTGATCATATCTATTGCGAAAAGAGACTTCGGTGCAATCATTTTATTTGATATTAGACCGTGTATCAAAGCACCACCCATCTTTCCTGCTCCGATTACACATATCTTTACGTCTTCAATCATTTCTTCCACATCAAAGTCGTAATCTAATTATTTTCAGAATTAAGACTAATGTATATCTACTAAACAGAGTTGGAGTTTGAAATGCTACAGCCAAATGGTTCTAGAGTATTAAAATACTAATAAAGATCCTCATTAACGAATTCAAATCAACGAGATTCTTACTTTTCTATAATCAAATTATTTAGCGTGCATGTTGCATGCATTTGGGGCAAATATTTTGATCTTCTCTCAATGAGTTACCACAATAAAGACAATTTTTGTTTCCAGGTAACATCCCTTGGTACATTGTGGTTGTCTGATAGAATGGAAAGTTTTGATATGGTGAATAAGGTTGTTGTTGATATGGTGAATAAGGTTGTTGTTGATATGGTGAATAAGGTTGTTGTTGATATGGTGAATAAGGTTGTTGTTGATATGGTGAATAAGGTTGTTGTTGATAGCCTTGAGGTGGATAAGGTATCGAC
>JBAUBP010000137.1:0-1958 GCA_049676905.1 Bathyarchaeia archaeon | reverse complement strand
CCTGCGAGGATAGCACGAGATGGATCTTCTGGAGTTGAAGGGATTTTCTTGATGACGGTCTTGCCATTTTGGATAATCACAAAATCTGTAAAGGTTCCACCTGTGTCCACTCCGATGCGAATCTTGGCCATGGCTAAAGCTCAATGTATCCGTTTGGATGAATTCATGTCAAGTCCATCTCTACGTCATGTGTTAATTCAGGTTTGTTCTGTTTATCTGGATATATCTAAGACAATTATGCGGGAAAAGGATGATTGAGGTTTACATGGGGTGAATTAGCGGCAAGTGCTGCAGGATGTGGATGAACATGAGGAGCAGTTGCCAGAAGAAGAGCTTGTCAGACTGCTTCCTCCGCCGATTCCAAAAGAGGAAACGCATTTTTGGATACTATGGCTGCTGCAGTGAATACAGGAAACTTCTTTTTCTTTGCCGATAGAAACGATGGTTTCGAATTTCTCACCGCAGCTGTTGCAGACAAATTCATAGATCGGCATGTCTTTATTATTATACCCGATGAGTCCAACTTCAACAACAATTCCCGATAAGAAAAGCCTTTACAAAACATCCCCTAGAAACATCCCAGGTTATGAACAGATCCGAATAAACGTGAGAAAGAAGGATTTAATTTTCTAACCGTGAATACGCCTTGACAAACGCAGGTGATCCTTATCTTATGTAAGGGCTTCTGCGATGATCTTCTTCAATTCGTTATCGTCTATTGGTTTTATGATGTAGCCTACAGGCTCAACTGACTTTGCCCTTTCAATGGTGTTTTCATCTGCATATCCAGTAAGGAATACAACCGGGATATTATATCTTTCTTTAATGATTTTGGCGGCTTCGATGCCATCGATTTTACCCTTTAAGCCGATATCCATCAAGACCAAATCTGGCTGGTTTTCTTTCATTTTTTCGAACGCTTCTTCAGCGGAGAAGACGGCTTCTGTAGTCGGGTACCCGATTTGCTTCAAGATGTTGCGGATATCTATGGAAACAATTCCTTCGTCTTCGACAATAAGGATTTTTGTGGCAGGCATTTGATGTTTCCTATTTTAAGGGAAGGAATGTATGGATATTATACACAATTAGCAGAGGGATCTGTCAAGCTCTGCAACTCAGACTGTCTAGAAGTCACCAGGGTCTAAGTTTGAGTTCGTTTAACTAGGTCATCTTCATTCTTTAATCCGATCAGTTTTATTTTATCGCTATGGCTTCGATTTCGACCTTGACATCTTTGGGCAAACGGGCCACTTGGACTGCTGCCCGGGCAGGGTAGGGGGCATTAAAAAATTCTCCGTATACGGTGTTCATAACAGAGTAGTCGTTCATGTCTTGGAGAAAAACCGTACATTTTACGACTTTATCCATCGAGCTTCCTGCAGCTTCAATCACGAATTTGAGGTTCGTCAAAACTTGTCTGGTTTGCTCATCAATGGGACCATTATTCAGTTGTCCGGTTTTTGGGTTAATAGCGATCTGACCTGAGGCAAACACAAGTCCATTAGCCTCAATGGCCTGGGAGTAGGGACCGATAGCCTTAGGTGCCTCATCTGTTTTGACTTCTTTTTTCATGAGACGACTCCTTTCTTTACAGGAAAATAAGCTAAAAATAGCCAAACTCATCCAACCAAATGCGAAAAAGGCTTCTCTTCTTTTCATATAGAGCTCCCCTTTTAAAAGCATGTGATTTTAAGGGAGACTGAGTGTTCTTGAATATTCATCGCATTTTGGACGCCGGAGCGTTAGCTATTGTATTAGATTATAGATTGAGTTTCCAGAGAATATTTCGGGTTAGATTTTGAGACAAGTGTAGATTCGCAACCTTGACAAATAGAATTTAGCGAATAGACTAGAAAAGCTGTAAAGCCTCATCTTGAGAAATCGTTGATATGAAGAAAACTAAAGATAGCAGCTCCAATTCTAGTATACGTCTATCTCGAGATTTGGGTTTCTGGGCG
>JBAUBP010000136.1:0-7560 GCA_049676905.1 Bathyarchaeia archaeon | reverse complement strand
GAACTTAGGAGAGCGCATATACTCAATGGAAAGCCCGTGAAAACCATCCACTTGTCTTCCACCGGCTGCAGAATCGGCCATAGTAGAGAATGGTAGTCCATTGACAGTTCTTTCCTTGAAGTCTCTATGGACGATTCCAAGACCATCAACTTCTGGAATATAGAATGCTATCGCTTCAAAGCATCCACATGAGGTGTGGGGGTATCCGAAAGAAGTGTACAGCCATACCTTATTTATTTCACCTAAAGATTTTTTCTTAGCGTTCTCATTAATTCCGGAATACTCTCCTTTAACTGGATCTATACATTCTCCTTTTTCGATCTTGTAAATTGGTCCTTTGGGATCAATCTTTGATGCAGCTCTACCATCAAACCAGCTAATTGCGCCACAATTAGCATATCTTTGAGGTGTTATAGTGCAAACATGTGTTGGAGCAAATGATTGGCATAGATCACAACCATAGAATTCGGTTACATCGTTGTCAGTAAGTTTTCTTGCTCTTGCATCTCTGGCCTCGTATATTTTTACTGCATCTTCCCAAATTTCAGCTACTTTATTTTTATCGGTGAGAAAAGTTATCTGCATTGAATCTATGAAAGGTAATTCGTTCTTGAAAAGTCGCAGTAGAACTTTTCCAATTATTTCAAATGATTCGAGACCTTTTTTTACTGATTTCTTACTTACTCTACACCATATGTCATATCGCTGATTTAGATGCATAAAGCCCTCTATGTAATTCGTATATTCGTGAATTCGTCTTTCAATTACTCCCTCTAATTCTTCTTCCAATTGTTTTCCAGCGACTTCTATTAAGATGCCAAATGGAATGCTGCTTCCTTCTTCTATCTCTGAAATGTCAGGGACGACAATCTTAATTTCTTGATCTTTAATTTCGTTATTATTCTTAACACGTACTAGTTCGAATTTTTGTTCTACATTTGGCCCTCCTAGTTCAGCATGTAAATCCGATTTTCTAATTCGCTCTCCTTCAAATACGACTCCGACTTCAACGGGTATGTCTTCAAACATTGACATGTCACATTTCTCCCATTTTTTCTAGTAAATTTACAAAAAATTTCTCTAATTCTGATGGTGATACATTTTGGATGGACAATGAAGCATTTGGTTGATATTGTCCATCAAGACTGATTGTCTTTAGCTGTGAAGACATATGTTTTAAACCAGAAAATACCAGCCATGCCATATAATATGGAAATCCTGCAAAAAGAACTAAGTCATAAGCTCCTGTTCCATCTAGACCTCTCCATTCAGTGTCTCTAAGCCTATTGGCTATATCCATCAATGGCATTGATGAAGCGTTTTGAAATCCCCTGTTTGTTAATTCCTTAATTGTATGTGCAGTAGCCACTACTGTGATCGTTCTTCCACGAGCTAGATCGATCAAATAATCTATGAGCTTTCTTTTTCCAAGATCTATTTCGGCGGCTTTATGACCTATAATCAGTAAAGGATTTTTTGATTTATTCAATAATGAAATTAGGGTTTCAGATCTTTGAAGTGGCAGTCCTCTCTTAGGTCCTGGTACCTCTGCTCTTTGCCAGGGAGTAGTGCTCACTTATTTTTCCTTCTTTCTGATCATTCTTGGGAGGATAGTTGGATCTGGTATTTTCTTCTCTTTCCATTCTTTTTGATCTAGAATCCTGACAATCTCATCTTTCATGGTGATAGGTACATCTGATAGACGCCTTACATACAAATGAATATCGTCAGGCATTCTTCCGTAGTATCGTTTGTGTAGATCGATGTAGTGATTGAGTTTCATTGCCCTACCTCTTGTTGTGTCATTTGGTCTCATACAAAGTTTCGCCATCATCACCATTGCTTCTTCTTTGGTTTCCGCAGCATAAAACAGATGTTCTGGTGAAGGACCAACATAGTCACGCTCCCCAGTTCGAGCATCATATACCTCCCAGTCACTGTCTCGATCTTTTCTTCCAAGTAGCATGCGTCTATATTTCGAACCATGTGGTCCAACAATAACAGGGATGCCTAGTCGCCAGAATCCACTGGCAATCGATGCTGCTTTCTGTGACATTGCTCCCCAAGATATTCCTACAGCACCAACCCTATTCAGAATATAATCAGCGATTTCTTCATAATTTGCATTTAGGTTTCTCTTTGCAAATATGCTAGCAATTTTTATTGCTGCACCTGAGATGTGTGCATTTGAAACGCAAGAACCTACGTTTAAAACACATCCGGCATCAAAATCTCCTGGGTAAGTTTCATACAGTGTTTTTCCATCTTCGTTTTTATGCATGCCGGCAGACATTGCGGCGCATCCTGAGGTTAGAATAATGTAACGACGTTTTGCAAATTCATCGATCATTTCCGCTACTTCTTTACCACCTTTAGGATAATTTGCGCATCCAACGTGAGCTATGACCCCAGGTATCTCGCCAAGAACAATTGGTCCTCCAACTCTTCTTATTTCTACATCTTGAATGGCCCCTCTACCTGCCCGTGTTTTGTATTTTTCTTCTCTGATTTTTTTCTCGGCAGATTTTATGATAAAACTATGAACATTTAGATTATTAGGGCAAGCGCCTTCACATCGTCCACAACCAACACATGTATCATACAAGTTGTTAAGCAAGGTCAAATCGCCTTTAGCTGCAGCATTCATGGCTTCAGGAATGGGCATATCGTTAGGACAAGCTCTTTGACATTCACTGCAGTTAGTGCATCGTTTTGCTTCGAAAATTAATTCATCTAATTCTGGAAGGTTTTTGAATTTCTTTCTTTTTGGCGCAATAGCTAATGATGTTTTAACTGCGACTTCTCCGACTTTATCTGGATCAAGAATCAATACGCCAGATACTTTACCGTTAATCAAGTCTGCTACTATTTCGTCAGGTGGGTCTTTTGTTCGATTCTTGAGTCCAAGACAGTTCTTCGAGCTTGATGCTATGACTGGTGCTTTGATTTTTTTCGCCTCTTCTAATGCATCTGCTCTGATACATTGTTCATCTACTACTATTACGTCAGGTATACCGCTTCGAATGAATCGTAGTTGCCAAGAAATTGGTCCTACTATCTTGGCTTTGGGATCATATCTTGTTATGTCATGGGCAGTACAGCATAGCCCACAGACTTCTAATTTACCACCTAAATCTTTCTCCGTCATGTAATCCATAATTCCAATTGCTGGTGGAACATTGTGACCGACTACCATGATTACTGGTTTTGAAGAGTCTACAACTCCTAATCCTGTATCGACTAGCGCTGCTTCAGGATCTCCTTTGGGAAAACCAAAAGTTGAAATCTGCGCCAGATCAGCCATTTCTAACGCAACATGATCAATCATTCCTGCATGGAATGCCTTAGATTCAAAATCTATGTTGCTTCCTTCTTGACCAGTGTGTGCTGCTGATAGAAGATGTGTGATTTCGGTTTCAACATAATCCAGTATGTCTTCAATATCTCCTAGATGTCTAGGTTTGATTCCTGTAACAAGTTGAGCAACAGGTGCAGTAATATCGACGTTGGTTCCGCCAACATCAAGAGGGCTTTTGTGTCCAAATTTTTTAATTAGATTTTCTACTAGATGGCGTCCATGTGCGGTATGAGTTGCGGCACCGATACAGCAAGCAATGAGGACAATCCTTGATTGTTGGGCCTCCATATTTATACCACACGCGCCTCTCTTACCATTAGAAAGGTCACATTTTCCGAATGTGCACAAACAGCATAAATCACAAAATGGCATGTAGAAAGGCTTGTAACGCTCTAAGAGTTTCATATCCCACTCTCGTAAATCGGTAGATGAAGGAAAGGGTGTTGGTCCAAGAAGTTGGTCAGCCGTTTTTTCGGAAACTCCACCAACTGATAATTTAATATCTTTCATAAGGCCGAAGCCGGTCTTCATTTCCTTTATATCAAGTTCAATGTTTCTTTTTTTCAACTGGGTATTTCACACCCAAGAAACGTTAGGTCAGTATATTCATGCTATTACGCTTAAAAATCCTTGTATATGATAATGTTCGAACCTACCTACCTACCTAATTAAAATTGATTGACAGTAATATAGCTGTCAAACAAATGTCTAAGGGATCACAAAATATTCTCTAATATTTTTTTAATAGAAATATACGAAGGGGAATCGGATGGTAAATCGAGCAATGATCTACCTTTGATAACGGATGACTCTACATTTTCATCATGTGCTATTTTTCCTAAATATTTAAAACCAGTATCTTCTGCTTGCTTCTTCAGATTTTCAGGGAAATTATATCCACCTACTAGATAGAGGTGTTCAAATTTGATTTTAACCTCTTGCATTATTCGTTGGGCTCTTATCAAATGATCAAAAGCTTTCTTTGAAGGATTTAGAATCTCGAAAATATATTCTACCTCTGACGATATTCTTCTATTTAAATGCTCTAAGCCAGCAGGGGAATCTATCAAAACATTCTGATAGTTTTTCGATAATGTCAAAAGTATTTTTTTTAGAAGATCATTTGGTAGACAGTAGCAACCCTCCTTCCATTTTGTTCCAATAGCTAGTAGATCGAAAAAATCAGTTTCATGAAGATTCTCGATAATTCGAGGTTCAAGTCTTTCTAGTGGTGATGTACCCGAGATGCTACCGCCTTTTTCTTTAAATTCATACAGAATTTCAGAGATTGTTTTTTTAAGTTCTACTCCAACCATTTCGCTCAGGTTTTGATCAGGGTCGGCATCAACAAGAAGTAGAGGTGTATTGTTTTTTTCAATAAAGTATTTAGTAAGTAACGCGATGAAACTCGTTTTACCTGTTCCGCCTCTTCCAATTGTAACAATTCTTCTCATTGTGAAACACATCTCCATCTTGAAGATTGTTTGATGTAATCTTTTGTTTTATATTCTATTCAAATGCACTTGTAATTGTTAATACCTATATTTGAAATCAATATCGCTAGTTATTTTGATAGGATGATATGTATTCTGCGATCAGATCTGAGATTGAAATCTCAGTTGTCAATTGTAACCCTCTCCAACCTGGTTGAGAATTTATTTCTAAAACTATAGGCGGATCACCTTCTATTAGATCAACACCTGCAATTTCACAACCAATCGCACTAGCAGCTTTTATTGCTACCTGCTCTAGATCGCCAGATATTTCAATATGCATTGGTTTTGCACCCTTGCTTACATTTGTTTTCCACGATTTGCCTTTTCTCCTCATGGCAGCTGCTACTTTATTCCCTATTACAAACGCTCGAATATCTGAGGTTCCATGCTCGATATACTCCTGAACATAGAGGATTTGCTTGTTGAATTTTAAAGTTCTAAAAACTCTTTCTGCTACATCAGTGTCAGATATTCTTGCGGTGCCTATTCCTCTGGATCCAAAGATTGGTTTGATTATGACATCTGATCCAAACTGCGTAAACGCCGACATGGCTTCTCTAACGTTTTCAGTTACTATTGTTTGAGGAACTCGGATTCCATATTCAGACATTATCGCTAAAGTATTGTATTTATCCGCTGCCTTCTCTATGGCCGATGGATTATTGATCACTTTCAAATTAGACCTTGATAATTTCTGCAAAAGATTTAATCTGAATATTATTTGTTCTAGGGATCCTCTTCCTATTGGTCTGACTAATAATGCGTCAAGATCGCTCAAATCTAAATTTTTAAAACTTGTAGATGGAATCAAGCCTACGCGTGCAACAAGATCCTCGAATGTGAAACAAAATGTTTCAAAACCTTGTTTCTTGAAAGATTCCTTAAGCTGATTAGAGCACCAAGCGTTCTCGTTTCGAGTAAGTAAACCAACTTTCATTAATGTAGACCATGGTTTTCTTCATCAACACTCCTATAAGTCTAATCTACAATCATCTGAAAGACTCGTAAGTGTAGACTATTCATTATGATGTTCAAACGAGGTTGAACGATTCAAATTGAGGAAATACAGAACCATTGCTCCAAGATCAAGATATTGGAAGCCAAACATAGATTATAAAATGGCTCTACAAAAACTCATCAAGGATCGAATACATCATAATGATGTTATAGTAATCTCAGAGAAAGCTATTGCAACGGCTTCTGGTAGAATATGTGACGAATCTAAGTACAAACCTTCATTGTTGGCCAAATTCTTAGCAATTTTCTGGATGCGTATAGTGTGGGGACATTTTCTAGCACCGTTTTCAAGGATGAGTAAAATCAACATTAGTAGATTACGACAGTATCCATTCAAGGAGGGATCCTCGCATAAGCAAGTGACTTTACATTATGCAGGGTTTCTTCAATCACTCCGCCATGGTTCTGAGGGTGGAATTGATGTTAGCAATTTGCCTCATTCTTATTCCTGCATTCCATTTGTGGATCCGGAATTGATTGCAATGGATATACGTCGATATATCGAAGAATTTTTAGATAGAAATGTTGATGTGATGATATCGGATTCAGATAAGACGTATAGTTTTTTTAGTTTTCATTTATCGCCAAGAAGAAGTTGTTTATACGGTATTCATTGCTTTGGAGTAATAGCGTTTATCTTAGGACGTTTCTTTAAGTTAAGACCACGTTCAACTCCAATAGCTTTTACAAGAAAAGAGAAGAATCCTGAAGAAGCTCTTCGTATAGCGGCTTTATCTAATAGAGCTCGCGGTGATGGTGCGGGTCGAACAATTTGGGACGTTGCTGAACGTTTCAAAGTTAATATCACTGGAGTAACTTGGAACATGTTAGATAGTATGCCGCATTATCCTGTTGTTATAGTAAGAATTAGTGCACATGCATAATGAGCTAACTAGGGCCGGTACCCATTCAGTGTGGCAATAGTTAATGA
The DNA here is from genome assembly GCA_049676905.1 of Bathyarchaeia archaeon. Lineage (GTDB taxonomy): Archaea > Thermoproteota > Bathyarchaeia > 40CM-2-53-6 > RBG-13-38-9 > RBG-13-38-9. The sequence continues at coordinate 758 of JBAUBP010000136.1, read as the reverse complement.
TGAGCAAGTAAGATCTGCCGTTGTTCCTGGATTCAATCTATGACCTCCTGTTCTCAGTCTGATGTCTAAAGCTGCAAGTTTTTCCCTTCCCAAGTCCGAAGTCATTCCACCAACTTCTAGTGCTTTAGACGCGGCTGTTGATATCTCTTGGGCTCTCACCGAATCAGTCTTTCTGGCAATTAGTGAATCGGGAAACATTGACAATATTTTAAGAAATGTATGTACTATAGCTGTATTACAGTCATGATATTCCTCTATTTGACTAAGAAAATATGGATACCCTATTTGAAAAGTTATTTTAAAATCATTTACCCATTCTGATGAAATCGTATCGTAATCTGAAGATATCTGAAATATCTCAAAAAGTGAAATTGATGAATTTAATATTTCCTGGCGCGAATTTTCTTTTGTTACATCAAATCTATCTGATGATCCTAAACCCCCGGCATCAGATAATTTGATAGCATCATAGACATATATTGCATCTTCAGGTGTCGTTGAATGTGTTATTTTAATCAATGAATTCCTTAAATTATTCACGTTTTTTGATGTTTTTACCCAAGTTAAACCTGCGGCAGCCGAAATTGGAACCAAAAGGAGTATCGAACCAAGAATAGTGTTTCCACCATGCTGCCACTCCATCATAGAAGATGTGGCCTCGTAAATTATTCTACCAATTTCAATTTGTTTATAGTCTATATCTCCTGATGCTACTCGCATACCTTGTTTGGTTGCTTCTCTCATGGCCTGACCTACAG
>JBAUBP010000135.1:0-3506 GCA_049676905.1 Bathyarchaeia archaeon | reverse complement strand
ATATAGTATTCTGCGTCATCGAATTTTGGACAACCCATAACAAGCGTTTTTCCTCTTAAGAAATCGCTATGGAAATTTGCATAAGTGAAAGGGACACAATCGGCCGCTATTAGAAGATCTGCATCTTTAAGGTATGGTGCATGTGCAGGGACAAGTTTTAACTGAATAGGCCATTGTCGTAATTCTGATTCTAATCTCATATTTTGAGTTTTTTCCTTTTCAGAAATGTTCTCTCTTCTATCTATTACTCTTGAACCAGGGCAAGTGAAGGGTATATTCTTGAAATGGTTATTTGATGATGCGCTCTTCTGTTCATTAAGATGGTTCTTGACAGCCTCTTCATTGAAATATGCTGCTTCTCGTTCTTCAATTGTTATGGCGTCCTGCGGACAATGGCCAAGGCAAGCTCCAAGACCGTCGCAGAACTTATCTGAAATTAATCGGGCTTTTCCATTAACGATTTTTAAAGCTCCCTCTGCACAATTTGGTATACAAAGACCGCATCCATTGCATTTGGCTTCATCAATTTTGATAATTTTACGCGTTGGCATTTCTTAACGCCGTTATATTTATATTCTCTTACTAATTAATCTGTCCCCAACACTAGTAGGATATGTTTAAGGCAATGTTAAGAAAAATGAGTCACAAAGGTTGTGGGGATTCTGCATGAGTAACAATTCGAAAGCTGAGAATCTGACAGATAGAGTATCTAGTTTAATTAATTTAGTAGAATATCAGGACGATACCGTAGTCAGCAGAACAATAATTGATAAGACCGCAGGAACAGTTACTTTGTTCGCTTTTGGAGAGAACCAAGGACTAAGTGAACATATCGCTCCATTCGATGCAATCGTCTATATCATTGATGGAGAAGCTGAAATCACAATTGCAAAAAATAAACATCATTTGAAACAAGGAGAAATGATCATAATGCCAGCAAATGTCCCTCATGCTTTGAAAGCAATAAAAAAGTTCAAGATGCTCTTAATTATGATAAAATCGTAACACCACACACTATTATGACTAATTTTTATGATTTGAAAAAGAAGGTTAAGTTATGTCACAATCAATGTTTTGTCGTCAATGTGAGCAAACAGCAAAGGGAACCGGATGTACTTCTCATGGTGTATGCGGTAAAGACGATCGTACGGCTGTACTGCAAGATCTCTTAATTCATTCAGTTAAAGGGATAGCAGTATGGGGTGAGAAAGCCCGTCAGCTTGGTATAAAAGATGAGATTTTAGATCGTTTTATTGCAGAAGCCCTCTTCACGACAGTAACAAATGTTAATTTTGATCCTAACCGCATTGCATCGATCATAAGGGAAGCATACGATCACAAAGAAAAAATAAAGCAGAAATTCCTAAACGAGTATAGACGAAAGCAAAGTAAAGATTTTGTAGATGCTATACCTTCAACAGCAGAATGGAAACCTGGAGTTTCTCTTGAGGAACTGATTGATCAAGGTAGAAAGGTTGGAGTGCTTTCTAATCCAGAATTAAATGAAGATATTCGAAGTCTTAGAGAAATTCTATTGTATGGCATGAAAGGTATGGCGGCTTATGATGATCACGCCAGAATTCTGGGTTACACAAATGATGATGTGAGTGCGTTTTACTATGAAGGACTTACAGCCCTCCAAGATGATACATTACCAGCAGATGATCTTGTTGCACTAATCATGGAATTTGGAAAAGTCAATTTAAAATGTCTCGAAACACTTGACAAAGCACATACTAGTACATTTGGCAATCCCGAACCAACAAAAGTATATCTGGGTAAAAGGAAAGGGCCAGCGATCATTGTATCAGGACACGATCTTTTAGATCTAAAAATGTTACTTGAGCAAACCAACGGCAAATGTATTAACATTTATACACACGGCGAAATGTTGCCCGCTCATGCCTATCCTGAACTTAAAAAATATGAACAATTAGTAGGACATTTTGGTACTGCATGGCAAAATCAGCAAAAAGAATTCAATAACTTGCCAGCAGCAATTCTCATGACAACCAATTGCATTCAGAAACCAAGTGAATCATATAAAGAAAATATCTTCACGACGGGATTAGTTGCTTGGCCAGATGTAACTCATGTTAATGAAGATGAAAAAGGTAAAAAGAATTTTGAAAAAGTTATTGAAACCTCAATAGCTCTAAAAGGATTGGAAGAAGAACAAGGAAACGAAATCACTGTTGGCTTTGGCCATAATACTGTACTCAGTATCGCCAATCAAGTAATTAACGCTGTCAAAAGTGGAGCGATAAAACATTTCTTTTTAATCGGAGGATGTGACGGAGCTAAACCAGGACGAAACTACTTCACAGAGCTTGCTGAAAAAGTTCCAGATAACGCAATAGTATTGACATTGGCTTGTGGCAAATTCCGATTTAACACATTAGATTTTGGTGAAATCGGGGGTATCCCTAGACTCCTTGACTGCGGTCAATGCAACGACGCCTATTCCGCAATTGTAATTGCAACTGAGTTGGCAAAAGCGTTTGAATGTAATGTAAATGAGCTGCCACTCTCGATAATCCTATCCTGGTATGAACAGAAAGCTGTTTGCATCCTCTTGACCTTACTATCGTTAGGTATCACGAACATAAAAATTGGTCCATCGCTGCCGGCTTTTATCTCCCCCAATATTCTAAAGGTACTAGTAGAAAAGTTCAATTTAGCACCGATCAGTACACCTGAAGAAGAAATAAAGAATGCAATGGCATAAAATCATGAGTTCGCGATAAGTGATACTTTGACCTTTAAAGCCTGTCCGGGAACAAGGAATCTCATAGGACCTGGACAGATTATTATTAGAACATGTCCGTCATGTGGTGATGAAGTAGAATTTTTCAGTGACGAGACAGAAGCCAAATGCATAAAATGTAATCACATTCTTAGACAAGAAGTGACGCCATCGTGTGTTACATGGTGCGAGTACGCTGAGAAATGTATCGATGACATGAAAAATAGAGGTATGATATCCTCATCTAGAGCCGAAGAGCTGGTTAATGTGATTCCACACAACAAAAAAAATCGTGAATAATAATTTTCTGTTAATTGGAGGTGAGAACATGCCTATTGATCCAGATTTTCAGAAGAAATTAGAGACGAGTGGAGACCATTCAGGTCACAAGATCTGGGGTGAAGTGAAACCTCCTGAAAAATTGGGAATTCATGGAACAAATGTAGCTGTCGACTTTGATGCCTGCGATGGTGATGGAACGTGTATCAATTTATGTCCTGTATCTGTGTTTGAATGGTTTGAGACTCCAGGCCATCCTCTTTCAGAGAAAAAATCTGATCCAGTCAACGAGACTGCTTGCATTCAATGCATGGCTTGTGAGATGCAGTGCCCCACAAAAGCGATTAAAGTAACTTCTCCTTGACTTATTTACGCTTCCTACGCTGTATGAATATCCATCCGAAGACCGCTGCCAATATTATTGCCAAGACTCCTGCTGATAAGGGAAGTATTTGATAATAGTCATCAGTTCCGTCTACAA
>JBAUBP010000134.1:0-9042 GCA_049676905.1 Bathyarchaeia archaeon | reverse complement strand
GAGTATGGGAAACCGGAGTATGGGAAACCGGAGTATGGGAAACCGGAGTATGGGAAACCGGAGTATGGGAAACCGGAGTATGGGAAACCGGAGTATGGGAAACCGGAGTATGGATAACCGGAGCTGTATGGGTAGCTTAATCCTTGGCCAAGGCCAAGACCAAGTCCAGCGTATGCGCCAGTGGGACTATATGGAATAATCGCCAAAAATATCACCTCACACCAACCAAATTATATTAATGCGTGTTATTAAAGTGCTTATAACGGTGTTATAAATGTTATGTTATCTTTACGCGAGCGTTTATCAAGATCAACCATTAAAATTTAGATTTGAAAATAAGTCCCATGAAAGTTGAAATTAGTTATGAACAAGATAATTCTGAGGGGCAAATAATGGCATTCAAACAATCTTCCGGAAAATATAGGATTGAGTGTGATACAATGGCTAAAGTCGAAGTACCAGTTGATGCTTAGCACGCGCTAGTTATGAAAGACCAATAATTTGGGAGACTCTATACCCTACATAGAGCTGAACCTCAACAGAGTCAAGCTGTGATTTTCCCTCTATCCATTCAACGGATATTCTAATCCTCTCAAATTCTGGATCAATAAACTTGATCTTTGCAAAAAGCCATCTTCCACCTTCACTGATAACGAATCGGACCATATAATATTGGATGTTTCGGAGCAACATATCTGAGCATGACTATTAGGTTCTAGGTAGATCTTAACCAGATAATCTCTCTTTGTATCTAGAAGTCCATAATCACTTATCGCTTTAATTGTCAATTCAACTTCGCCTCCAACAGGAATCTCAGAAGGTTTCACAATAACAAGTTTAGAAGCCTCGATGGGTATTTCCTCGGGGGTAGTTAATACATAATAAAAGGCAACACTAAACATTCCTAATAAGAGAAGCGTTGCCAAAATTGCCCTAATTGTTTCTTCACTTTTTCGAATTGATTTCATTCTTCTCCGATTCCCATGAATAGGTGAAGTTTAGATGATTCCAGAGGAGATTTGCCCTCCTTCCATTGAACGGTTATGTCAACAACTTCTGGCACTTCACCTTGAATATAGGCTGAACCTATGCCGTCCATTAATTGAATTTTTTTTACGGTCAATTGTGCCATTGGCTTATCATAACTAACCGAGGTCAAGTATAATTCGACAATGTCATTCCTTGAGGTATCCAAGTTACCTGCATCATCGATGGCTTTGATTGTCAACTTTACAGGTTTGTCAAGTGGTATAAAAGTGGTAGATGCAACTACAACTAATTTTGTCGCTTGAGAATCTCGTGGGATGAAAGATAATGATGTGATAACCGCTATTGCAGTCACTAATATGATGGCGATCGCGGCATAAGCTTTGTTTCTCAACTTAAACAAAGAAGTCGTGTCCTTATAATCGTCTTAATCATAAGAATTTCTTGGCTTTCATTTTCTCCGATTAACCGGTCCAATTTCTGTAATTCTTCGATCAAATCAGGAATGTGCTCGGCACCTGTAGGCACGGTAATGCTGGAACCTTTAAAGTCGTCACCAATAGGTTCGTAACTTCCCCCTAAACATTCTGATAGAAAAGCCTCGACAACTGCATAAAACGACAAACGATTTTCAGGCCTTGCGAATCCATGACCCTCATCTGGATAAAGAACATAAGTCACGGCAATTTCTTTTTCTTCCATCGATTGAACAATTTGGTCTGATTCAGACTGTTTTACCCTTGGATCATTTGCACCTTGACCTATGAGAAGAGGGTTTTGGATTCTATCAACATATGTTAGTGGAGAACGTTCAATTAAGAACTGCTTACCCTCATCTGTTCGATGATCACCAACTCTTTTAGCAAATAGTTCGATTGTTGGCTCCCAATAAGGTGGTAAAGATTCAAGCAAAGTCACAAGATTAGATGGTCCTACAATATCTATTCCGCATGCAAAGATCTCTGGAGTAAAAGTCATGCCTGCAAGTGTTGCATATCCACCATAACTTGCTCCCATAATTGCAATTCTATCTGGATCGGCTATGCCCTCATCAACTGCCCATTGTACAGCATCAATTAGGTCATCATGCATCTTCCCGCCCCATTCCAAGTTGCCAGCATTAATGAATTCTTTTCCGAATCCGGTCGACATTCGGAAATTAACGCTTAGAACTGCATATCCTCTATTAGCCAGCCACTGGTGTTGAGAATCATAACCCCATATATCTCGACTCCATGGGCCGCCATGTACCAGTAGTACCATAGGTAAAGGATCTCGAGGACGTAATTCCTCATTCTCATGACTATTCAATGGAAGTGTATAGTAGCTAACTAGGTTCAATCCGTCACGAGATTCTATGACCGTAGGGTGCATCTGGGCAAGAGGCAAATCCTCTAGTTGCTGATTATTAGTAAATAGAAATTCAGCTTTCTGTTTTATATGATCATATAAGTAGTATTGTACTGGTCCATTATCCAAAATGTAGGCTACTATCCAATATTTATCGTCAAGTGTCCTACTAACAATTTCTACATCACCATCGGCTATCGATTTCAGGTAAGTAAGATCTTGGAGTATGTCTTCGTCAAGTACTTGCCAATGTTTACGGTCATAATGGAACGCTACTGCCTGAACTGTTTTCTCAGTTGGATGAAATATCAGATCATCAACGTCAGCCGTCTCATTTTCAGCAAGCATGATTCTATCTTTGTTTTCTATATTTAACTGGAATAGCGCAGCAGTATTTCGGTCTCGACTATCAATCATATAAAGGGAATTACCTGTCTTATCGAATCCAATAGGATCTGTAGTCAACGTATCCTCCATTGGAACTTTAAGAAAGAGTTCCCATTCACTTTCATGATTAGGCTCAAGAAGCTCATATCCTCCGTCAGCAGTCATCATATATGCAAATCGAATATTATAATCATCATCTACCATGTACCCTGCAAAACCCTCATTTTCCTCTATGAGTTCTCTGTGTCCAGTTTCAATATTGACGCGATAAATGTCATGTAGTTCTGGAACACGATCGTTGAGCGCAACTAGGATTTCATATGGGAATTTAGGACTAACTCCTTGAATTCGTGCGTTAACTCCTTCAAGAGGCGTAAGATCTTTTGTTATATTAGTCTCTACATGTACACTGTATATTCGCCAATTTTCTTCGCCAGCCTTATCCTGAATATATATGATGTGTTCATTTGTGTAGGACCAAAAGTAGCGGTAGATCCCTCTATCTGTGTCTTGCGTTATTGGTCTTGCTGATATTGGATCTTCGATAGGGCCTACCCATACATTTAGAACATCATTAACTGGTGCGAGAAAACTAATTTTTGTTCCGTCAGGACTAAGTCTAACTGTTATGCGATCTGGATTTCCAAAGAGTACTTTACGAGGGATAAGTTCCGTTTTCGCTCCTTGATATATTGTCCAACTAGAAATTATTAAGATGGCGAAAATCATGATCAGAATTGAAATTTTTGTAAGTTTATTCATTATCCATTATCCCTTTATGAGCGAGCGCGCTCAAATCACATCTTATGTAAGATAGTCCGGAGTTCTTCTCGCGTTCTTATATTCGATCTCAAGGCTCTGTATTAATTCGGAAAATGTCTGGTCTTTTTTCATTAACGAATCAAGCTGTTTCCTGAAAAGATTACTCTCGATTCCAAGTTCATCTAAATCAACATTCAATCCTATCAAATCCTTGACCTTGAGCAAGAGTTGATGGGCCGTTCGAGGATCAACATCACCCACATATTCTGGAGCATGGCCCCAAATACTCATTGTTGGAATGCCTTTCTTCTTACACTCATTGAGAATTAAACTATGAATGCTGCTAGGACCGCTATAATCCGCAGGTTTAATACTGCTACTCTTCATCTCTTCGACAAGTTTTGTAGTATTAGCTACTCCAGAAATTAATGGTTCAACAGTATGCGGGATACGATCAATTAGCCCTCCGAAAAGGCATATGCGATTAACTTTTCCTGAACTCATTACCTTGAATATTGAGTTAACATATCTTACCCAGTTTGTGTGTGGTTCCGTCCCGATGAAGATCAATAAGTCATGAGAGCTCTTTTTGTCTCTCCAAAAATAGAACTCATTTATCGGCGGCGAATACTCTTTCATTAGTCCATCCTTAATTGTGACTTGGGGTCTCTCGATTGTGAAATCGTAGTAAGGTTTAGGATCTATCTCCCCTATCTTTTCGGCTTTCAGGCTGTCCCGTAAATATTCAGCAGCATAAGTGGCTACTCTTTTAGCGTCTGGCCATCCGCTGAAAGCCATGACAACATTGGCACTTCTTAGGGTAATTTTCTTAAGTATAATCAGATCCTCTTTAGTCACCATAACCCCATCAATTGCTCCTATTTACCTTGAAACTTTAAAACCCTCTGTTAAAAAAACATGAATATTTAGGAGATACGGATTCGAGAGTCACTAACTCTATGTGTTTTGAATGGACATGTTTAAAATAACATCAAAAGAAGCAGCTTTCATATCAGTTATGGCTGCGCTGATCTACGTTGCTACTTCTATAGCCATTCCAATGCCGCGACCATTGGGAATATGGCATTTTGGTGACATTATGACCTTTATTTTAGGAATATTGTTTGGTCCAATCGTGGCGCTTTTTGCCTCAGCAATAGGACCAACTCTATTTGATATTTGGAATCCAATACATGGTAGCGCATATGTGGTTTATGCACCGGCTACTCTAATAATTCGAGGTTTGATGGGATGGATCCTAGGAACTTTACGAGCAGTCTTTAAAAATAAGCGGCAAATCTCAGAGATTGTTGCAATGGTAGTAGCCGTTACCGTGAAAAATTTTGGATACTTTTTCTACGATTACTATCTTTATGGTCCTGTAGCGTACTTAGATTTAATAACCTTCTTCCCAATGGATGCACTATATATCTTGGTGACTATCCCTCTGCTGAAAACCCTTCGAAGACTCATAAATAGAGATTATATTATCCCCATCGGTAGGAGAGAATGAATATATGATCATAGATTCACACACCCATATTGGTAAATTTCCTCTTTTTAATGTCGAATCTAGCGCAGAGAGTCTCATATCCGTAATGGATGAATGGAAAATCAGTACATCAATAACCTTCAGTTTACCAAATAGACTAACTTTAGAAGGCATTAGAAAATTTCCTGATAGATTTGCAGGTTTAGTTTGGATTAATCCGCATAAGGGTCAGAAAGCAATAGAGGAAATTGATTTAGCAATCACAGAGTGGGGATTCAAAGGTATAAAGATGCATCCGCTAATAGACTCATATCTGGTTGATCAAGATATAGTGTATCCAATAATGGATCTCGCAAAGAAACACCGCGTGCCCGTTCTATTCCATTGCGGACATCCGCCTTGGTCATTGCCGTGGCACTTTGCTAATCTTGCTGATGTATATCCTGATGTGACAATAATTATGGCTCATATGGGTCATGGCCATATCGTCTATATCAATGGAGCAATTGACGTAGCCTCAGCTCATGAAAACATAATCTTAGAAACCTCAGGAATGCCTATGCATAGCAAAATAAAAGAGGCTACCGAGAGAGTGGGTTTGCATAGGGTAATCTTCGGTTCTGATTCCCCATTTGGTCATCCATCATTTGAAATACAAAAGGTAAAAGTCTCAGGATTAAAAAGCGACCAAGTTGATCTTATTTTAGGAGAAAATACAAAAACGATCTTTAAATTATGAAAATGAGCACACATTGATTACATCGAATATTTATGCCATAAGTTGTTTGAGTTGAGAAAGTTACTTAAATAAAAAAATTCAAGGTTAATGTTATGGACAATCGAGATGTTATTCAAAAAGCCAAAAAAGACGAAATTCGATTTGTAAGTTTACAGTTTACGGACCTACTTGGTGTTATTAAAGAAGTAGTAATTCCAGTAAAAGGGCTAAAAGAGGCCTTGTCTAATGGAGTCTGGTTTGATGGATCTTCAATAGAAGGATTTGCCAGAATCCAAGAAAGCGACCTTTTTTTGAAGCCAGATCTATCAACATATTCTGTAGTTCCTTGGCTTGGAGAAAATGGCAGAACAGCCAGGATAATATGTGATATTTTCAGGCCAGATGGAACTCCGTTTGAATGTGATCCAAGGTTTGTTCTCAAGAAAGCAATTGAAGAAGCTATTGAGTTAGGATTTCAATATAATGTGGGACCCGAACCTGAATTCTACATTTTCAATAAGGAAGAAGTTGAAAGAAGGCATCCCATAGACTACGGTGGATACTTTGATTTATCCTCTTATGAAGGTTATGGATTAATAAAAAAGATAGTAACTGCACTTGAGAGTTTTGAGATTAGTGTAGAGACATCACATCATGAGGTTGGTCGAGGACAATATGAAATTGATTTCAATTATGGACCCGCCTTAGAAATTGCCGACAAACTTCTAACGTTAAAATACACTGTAAAAAAAATTGCGCAGATGCAGGGTCTGCATGCAACTTTTATGCCAAAACCAATTATGGCGGCTGCAGGATCAGGAATGCACGTTCATCAAAGCCTATTTGATATCAAGAAAAAGAAGAATGCCTTTTACGATAACAACGATCGGTATAAATTATCAAAAGTAGCCTACAGTTTCATCGCGGGACAAATGAAATTTATCAAAGCTATGTGCGCCATTCTCTGTCCAACAGTGAATTCTTACAAGAGATTAGTATCTGGATTTGAAGCACCAGTATATGTTACTTGGGCAAGCATGAATAGATCAGCACTCATTAGAGTTCCTCGATGGTTTGAGCGAAAACCGGAATCAGCGAGAGTAGAATTAAGATGCCCTGATCCAACATGTAATCCATATCTAACATTCGCTGTAATGTTAAGAACAGCTCTTGAAGGGATAAAACAAAATTTGAAACCTCCTGAGCCAGTAGAAGAAAATGTATACCAGTTCGACGATGAAAGTTTAGCCCAGAAACAAATCGAAGTCTTACCCACATCATTGCGAGAGGCATTAAATTACTCAAAAGACACAGATATCATTAGAAAAGTATTGGGCAGTCATCTTTTTGAAAGGTATATCGCGATAAAAACGAAAGAATGGAACGAATTTAAAACTCAAGTAACAGCATGGGAAATAGAGAAATATTTGGATATCTACTGAGAGCTGGTTTTCTAATTTAAGCATGATTACAATTGCGGGGCGTGCTAGATCAATAGTTAGGAAGAAGACCTCTAGTATAGAGGTTCAGTAGCAAGATTAGGTAGGTACTAGGTACTATGTAGAGTGGGTACTAGGTACTGGATGCTAGATACTGTATATGGTAGAGTATGTAGGGTAAGTAGTAGGGTATGTAGGATAAAGTGCATATCTATTTAGCATCTTTTGTTGTTAAGATGGCGGCAACCAAATCATCAATAGTCATTCCTGTAACTGTTAGTCCAGCATTATTAAATCCTACAAGAATTCTCTGCTGTAAATCCTCTTTATTTAGTGATGCTCCAATTAATGATCGCTCAAGCTTTTCTATTGCGCCAATGTGTGGGTCGGTGAAGAAGTCTCCTGAGATTGATATTTCACTTATGTGATCGTCTACTGTTTCCATCGTTATTCGAATGAGCTTTTTAGCCTTGTAGACTCCCTCACAAATATTTACTCCCTCTTTTACTTTGATTTTCCGTGATCTAGAAGCTTGAAAGAGGTTCTCATGACTCATATCCTTCATAAATATCCAACTTTTCTTTTGTCGTTCCATTAGGAGTTCATCAAGGTATTTCCTTTCAATAGCGGAGAGTTGTCGCTCTTCAATTGTGGTTCCAATTTGTTTTTCAAATTCTTTGATTAGATTCTGTTTCACTTCATCTCTTGATGGGGGGTCTCCAAGTTCTAGGCGCAGGGATGTCATCCACTCCGATAATGACTTTTGTAACTTATCTCGAAATTTTTCATCTGGTACTTTAAGGACTTTTGTCATTAATTCGGTTGGAAGGTCAAGTAGGATATCTCCAGCCAGAACCATAGACTCTCCTATGGACACTCCTCCATTACCTGAAATCTTCCTGTCTCTAGCAACTATGTCGTTGATCGGTCTATACTCGGCTTTGACGCCGAATCCTCTTAATGTTGATGCCACGATGGAAAGATATTTTCGATAAAAATCTTTGATATCGACTGGACACTCTTGACTTTTTTTCCTAACTATGAAAAAGTAGTCCTGTTCCCAAGGGCCATCAAGTATAGTTCCGCCACCTATTGATCTTCTGATGATGGGAAATTTTTCCTGTTGTACGAAGTTAAGGTCAACCTCTTTCTCTACAATTTGGTGAAATCCTACATTTACAAAGGGGTCAATTGGATGATTGAGAATTAAGGTGTTTTCAGAGTTATGTTTTTCTTGAGCTTTAGCTACAGCCTCATATAAGCTCGTCATTGTAAATCCATCAACAGGTCCGAGATCAAGTAATGTCCAACTCATGCTCATGCACGCTCTATCAATTGTGTTAATCATCAACCTCTCTTATTTAGGAATGGGATAATTATCTTCACGCGCGCGCTACATTCCATTTATGCCTATTCTCATCACAAGTTTGGCAAGATTCCTTCTTTAGATTCATAACATTTTTTCTATAACATTTTTTCTCTAGAAAATCATTGTTTGTTTTTAATAGATTAGTTTTTTATTTCGGTTTGTTTTTTCTGTTTACGTCTCCGAAAGATTATCGTTGCGATAATTATGATTATGACAATCGTGGGTATCAAATATGCAAGAATGTCTATTCCAGAATTAGTTTTAGATGGTTTAAGCGTGGTAGGTTGTAATGTTTCAGATGTATCAGTTTTAGCTTGTTCAACCTCTGGGGATTGTGTTGTTTCAGATGGTTCCAGTCGCATATCCTGAATTATTATTGACTCGTGAGTTACACCTTGGTAGGTATTTACTATGTATCCTGATGGATCAATGAGAACAAATGTTGGCAGTGCAGAAACTCTGTATGGTAAGGTGAGAAACTCTGTATGGTAAGGTGAGAAACTCTGTATGGTAAGGTGAGAAACTCTGTATGGTAAGG
>JBAUBP010000133.1:0-1869 GCA_049676905.1 Bathyarchaeia archaeon | reverse complement strand
ATTTACCATAAAACATTTATTTCTTTAACTAAATAATTAAGAATGTGCTACAATGGGAATCACATCTATCCAAATTAGAAAACTACAGAGAATTTGTTCAGCTGGAATTCTATTGATAATTATCTTAATGGTAATTCCTCACTTAATCCATATTCCGGAAACAGAGGGAACAGGCGCAACCAAATTAATAATAGTATATGAAAAAATCCCCGTGAAAGTAAACGTTCCAAAGAAATTAATCGTAAAAGCAATTGATGATAAAGGAAAACTCGACAAAAGCCGAAATGACCTAATAGAAATAAACCTTACCTCACTGAGCTACCCTAAACCCTTGGCAAAACTAAGCCAACATACGTTGAACCTGGTTAATGGAACAGCTACAGTAACCCTCATGGGACCATTAAAAGAAATGCTGTTAATTACCGTCCTGTGGAAAGAAGGCGAAACAAGTCTCGAATCTCACTTGATATTTATGCAAGTTGGAGGAGGAAGAATGGTCAATAACAAGCCGATATTTAACGAAATCGCTCTCTAAAAAGACGTAATAAAATAGTCTACACTTATGCAACCGTACTCATTAAGTGCGCGCTCTACCACCACAGAATAATTCCTCAAGTCATATCGTCTGACATGATTAGCGTGTGCTGTGACATTAACATTAATAATTGAGTGTAGGGAGGGCAAAGAATTCGCTTGGGTTTTCTTTATTCAGCGTTGCCGCAATTGAATTTGGGTCAGGGGGTAAGGTACTATCTTCTGATTTCTTAATGACTTGCGCTATAAGCTAAAGATCGTATTGATTTCAATCTGAATTTGACAAAAACCTCAGTCCCCTCTTTCCAAACTTCACTTTGGCAACTTTCAATTGGTGTTTCCACAAAATATTTGCCATTTTCGATTTCGACTAGACTCTGTGCTACTGTATTCGAGTGATTAACACTAATTATTTTTCCCCTGAACACATTGACATTAGGTCCTGGTATGGCATATCGAGATATGAATATTTCAGATGACATTATCGATATCTTCTTGATATGTTCTCCCTCATATGGAACTATGACGGATATTCCATTAGCTTTCACTTCAGCCAAATCATTACCAATCGGCTTGCAACGTTCACATTCAAGTATATTTGGGGCTCCAAGAAATTCGTGAACAAAGCCATTACCAGGTGAAAAGAAAATCTCTTGTGGACGCCCAACCTGCTGAATTTTTCCTTCATTCATTATTGCGATTCTATCCGCTAATTCCTCTGCTTCTAAAAGGTTATGTGTTACAAATATGCTTGTTATCCCAAGATTTTGCTGAATTCTTTTGAGTTCAAGTCTTAGATGTTTTGCTGTTCGCGGATCTAGATTGTTGAATGGCTCATCAAGAAGTAGAATTCTTGGCTCAATAGCTAAAGCCCTCACCAATGCAACTCGCTGTTTCTCTCCTCCACTAAGGTATTTGGGATAACGATCAATTAGATGCTCTATTCTAACGAGTTTTGCAAGCTCCATAACCTTCGTTGAAATTTCAGTTTTTCTGAAATTCCTGATTCTTAGACCATAAGATATGTTTGAATAAACATCCATGTGTGGAAAAAGTAGAAGATTTTGGAATAGATATCCTATCCCCCGATTCTCGGTTGGAATTCTATCTATCGATTCATTATCAAATTTGACAGTTCCTTCATATTCCTTAAGACCCGCAATAGTATTGAGAAGCGTCGTCTTTCCCGAGCCTGTCTTCCCGAGAAGTACGAATAGTTCTTTGTCCAAAATTTTCAAATTAATTTGCTTCAAAGCGTAGTTAGAGATTCCTACAAGTTCCACTGTCGGCAACTTACTTTACTTCCAACATTTTGTTCTTTCTTCAAGTTTGACA
>JBAUBP010000132.1:0-6895 GCA_049676905.1 Bathyarchaeia archaeon | reverse complement strand
GTATTCCTATCAGCCTATCAAGTCTTTTTTTCTTTCTTAGCATCTCGAAAGATTTGAAAGAATACCATCGTTTCCTCTGTCTGATGTATTGTTGTATATTCTCAGCCTCTTCTTGCCAAACATTTGCATCAGTTACTGCTACCTTCCATCCTTTATCATGAAGATCCAAGCTGAGCACTAGATCCTCAAGGAGGCTTTTACCATGTGTAGATCCTAAGTTTTTCCAAGTGTTTCTTCTCAACGCATAGTTGCAGCCACAGACTGGGTGAAAATTGGTGATTCTTATTTTTCCATCTCTTCCAGTGACCGCAATATTATTCCACCATTCATCTTCAATGGCTCTAAGTTTTGTGAATAAGTTCTTATGCCAATTACCACAATGGGTAATACCAGCAGCAGCTCCTACTTTGGGATTTGAGAAAGGTTGAACGATCTTTTTAATCCAATCCTTCTCACAGACACCATCTGGATCCGTAAGAACTAATATATCTCCAGTAGCCATTTTTTTGATTGCTTCATCGAGAACTGGACTTTTTCTATCATAACCTCTCTTTGGCCGATAATACTTGATTAGACCTCTCTTTTCGTAATCTTTGCATATTGTAGATGTCTCATCTGTAGACCAATTATCATAAATGATTATCTCCATTTTATCTTTGGGATAGTCTTGATTTAGAAAATTTTCAATCTTCCTCTTGATTACATTTCCAGACTGCCAAGCATAAGACATAGCGCTAACATTTGGAAAAAAATCAATTGTTCCAGAAGGCTTT
Organism: Bathyarchaeia archaeon; assembly: GCA_049676905.1. Lineage (GTDB taxonomy): Archaea > Thermoproteota > Bathyarchaeia > 40CM-2-53-6 > RBG-13-38-9 > RBG-13-38-9. The sequence continues at coordinate 6,122 of JBAUBP010000132.1, read as the reverse complement.
TTTGAATTCCAAGCCAAGAAAATGTAGTAACAAGATATCAATAGTAAAAATATTATAAGTATGCCCTCGTAAGTCTTGACAAAATAAATAAATGACAAGGGAATTATCGCCAAATATGGTATCCTGAGAATTATTTATCGCTATCTTAAAAGATATTCAACACATCGTCGAATCTTATTAGCATTAATCAGTTTAGATTCTTACGACCATCATGATTTATCAATAGAACTTGAAATATCCGTAACGCAGATATCTTTATATTTACTCACATATTGGTAACTACTCATTATCTGGTAGTTTGAATTTCAATGAGAAACATTACTAAACTCCGAATTAATACACGCGATATTCTTACATCAATGGTTTTTGGAGTTACTGCGGGAGTTTTTGCCTCAATTCTGGAACGCGTAGATACCATCTTAACTGGCGGAAATGCAACACCACTTGGATATTCAAATACATATGCATGGATACTCCTTTCAGCATATCTATATGGGCCGTTTGGCGCTTTGATCACTACAGAAGTCCAAGCCATTATCAGTCTACTGACGGCCGCAAATCCTCTTTCATGGCTTTGGCCTGCTGTTAATGCTGTATTCGCTATTGTAGCTGGCGTGACGGCTATAGCAATACAGAAAATTCGACCTCAATCATCGCCTAAAACTCGAATTGTTACAATGAGTTTCATGCTTGCTTTACTTGATATTCCTGCAGTCTATTTTGTTATGGTGCTTGTGCTTGGGCTGCCAGTCATAGTATATTACGTAGGTCTACCATTGTATATTGGTCTTCAACTTTTACCTGCAACGATTATTGCATATCTTCTTCTTCGAGCCATGGAGAGAGCTGGATTAAAAATTTAATCTTCTTTTGTGCGGATATAGCTTAGTATAATATTACTGAAAAGATTTTTTGAAAATACATATTTCTTTAATCATAGCAACCTATCACCAAGTTCAATATCAAATGATTCTTGAGCTGCACGCTTCACATATCGCATCGGGATACTACCAGCATTAAGAAGTACGTCATGAAATTTTTTTTCATTGAAACTATTTCCTAATTGCTTCATTAGATCACGCTTAAGCTTCAATATCATTTGTTTTCCTAAGTAATAGCTGAGAAAATAAGTAGGTCGTTCTGCATATTCATTTACTTCGATAAGAGCCACTTGTTTATCCATACCTGTCTGCTCAATCAAATAATTAACAGCCCCATCAAAAGAAATATCACCACTGGCCAACTTGATGTCGAGAATCATTCTAGTCGCTCTCCAAATCATTCCAATAGTCTGTTCAAACCTAGATTCAGGAGAATTATCGAATCCGATATTTTTCATGTATTCCTCACAATAATGAGCCCATCCCTCAACGAACTCAGCAGCAAATGGGGTTAACAATCTAATCAAAGATGGATTTTCGTTCGCACAACAACCCTGCAGATGATGACCTGGATATGCCTCATGTACAGTAGTGTTAGGAATAGAATAGTAGTTGTGCTCTTCGAGAAATTTTACATCATTATGAGGAGTTATAAGATATAGACTGAGTTGATCTTTATCAAACTTAGCTGGTTGAAAAATTGCTGCAGTACTAACAAGATGACGCATGAACTGTGGGGTTTCTTTAACGACCACATTTTCGCTAGCCGGTATCTTAAACACTTTTTTTTCAAGGATGTAATGCTTTGCATCTTCAATTGATTTTCGGTAAACGTCAAGAACTCCCTTAAAGTCCTTTGGATGTTTGGATTTTATTATCTTTTTTACTTCTTCTATTGATGCACCTAATTTTATTTTGTAAGATAAATCTTTTAGTCTACTCTTCTCTTCCTCTAAAGCTGAATATGCAAAATTAAGTATCTCATTCGAAGAAAGCCCAAGCCCTCTAAGCTGCAGGATTTTATCTAGTTTGTCCTTTCCAATCGCAAAATCTTCTCTAGCATTCAGAAGTATTTTTTCGAGCCATTCTTTATAGTTATTAAAAGCGATTTTAGCATCCTTACTTGATTGATTTAATTTCTGTAAATTATCATAATTTACATTTTTAGCGTGAATGATTATTTCATCTAATAGAGAGGGTAATCCCTCAGTTGCATGAATAGCAAGTCGTATCCATAATTTTACAGGATCAGTTATTCTTTGTTTTGATTCATTCAAGAAATCTGGTATTTGATCGATCCTACCTGTCATACTTTCAAGTCTTTCATTTATTGAAGTGAAATCTCTGGTCAATAAAAGAAAAAGTGATGTCCCTACTATATCAGGAGCCTCAGGAGAACTGCTCCATAAGCTCAATTCATCCTCCAGAAATAATGAGAGTTTAAGAGAATCTATTGCGAGATCCCGATCAAACATTTTTTCTTTAATCAATTTCTTATTTGATAGTTCTTCAAACTTTTTCAAATAACTCTTCATAATGAGGATATCTTCATATTTTGACTGCAATGTGCCACTAGGTAAAACATCATCATAGATGTGAATTCCTATTGATGTGGCAAAAATTGGATCTCGTCGAAGAAAGGTTTCGAACATTGACTTGGCAAGTCTATCAAAATCTGTATCGGTCAATTAATTTCACATTTAATCTACTGATTTGTAAAAATCTTTGCGCTGTTGTGCAAACTTTTAAAGATATTAAATATCAATCAAAAGATCTTGTTCAATATTAGTAGTCTCTACGTAATTCCTACTTTACATCACGTGAATATCTTGAAGCTATTTCCTTGATTGTTTTTGCTAGATCAGACGTGTTTCGCCCAAGTATTATTATCATTGGTTCTTTGCCCCAGTCTCCTTTGTGATAAATAACATCTGGAACTCCTCCAAACTTTTTGATCGCCTGCTCAGCTCCCCAAATTGTAGTCTCGCCTTCTCTTAATTTGATCTCAGTTGGCTCTTGAGCTCTATCATAAGAAGATAATGTTAGTTTCAGTTCTTTGCATATCTGTAATATTTTTTCAGAGAATTTTATATTAATCGCGGCTCTTATCATTGGTGAATATTTTCTTACAGTGATTAGAGTCGCAGCGACATGTTTTGATGCACCGAATTTAGGTGAGGAGGATATGTGGGTTCGATCACCCATTCTTACAATGCGACCAGGTATTCCTGCAACATCTTTTGAGTTGGTTGCATATGAAAGAGACATCGTCAAATTTGTTTGTGATTCTGGGATGAGATAATGGAAATTGGGATCTGATTGGAGATGATTTAATGCCTCTGACATATTTCTTATTACTGAGTATTTTTCTGCTTCTTTATACAATATCGCCATTGGATTTACTGGTCCGTGACCTCTGCCAAGTTTAAGGCCGAATCTTATTGCAAGATCAACAAGTTTCTTTGCAGTGGCTACAGCTTCCGATATTTTCTTTCCCTTCGCTAGCTCTGATGTGATTGCCGCCGAAAAACAACATCCAGTTCCATGTGTCGCATTCGTTTCGATTCGTTCATTCTCGAATTTTTCAATATGTCCATCAACATATAAAATGTCAAAGACATGATTACTTTTGATATGCCCACCCTTCACAACAACAGCTTTTGTACCCATTTCTGATATCTTTTTAGCTGCCAATACAGCGTCTTCGTAAGATGAGATCTTCAATCCTGAAAGTATTTCTGCCTCCGGTATATTGGGAGTAGTTACTTGTGCTAGAGGAAGAAGATGTTTTTTCATTGTATCAATAGCGGTGGGATCTAGGAGAGTTGCTCCGCTCTTAGCTACCATAACAGGGTCTACAACCATTGGGATATTAAATTTCTTGATCTCTGGTATAATTGTTTGAATTATTTCAGAAGTGTGAAGCATTCCAGTCTTTGCCGCATCTACTCCGATATCATCTAATATAGCTCTCATCTGGGCCGTTATCGTCTTTGAGTCAACATCTTGAATACTATATACTCCTAACGTATTTTGTGCTGTTATTGAGGTAACAACACTCATTCCGTATACTCCTGATGCTGCAAAGGTCTTTAGGTCGGCTTGGATACCGGCACCACCTCCAGAGTCGGATCCTGCAATTGTCAATGCTCTTGAAATCTTATTGTAAGGCTCTAAAATACGAGAAAAGATCTTCATTTTTTTACTCCCATTAATATAAAATAGATAATTGCTGCAATGATGAAACTAGGAATTGACCCTCCTAACCAAGAAGCATAAGCTACGATTAGATGATATGAAAAAACTCCAAATGACCATGCGACTACAGCTCGAATATTTAGACCTCTTTGATACCAATAACGACCATGCTGTAAGTAAAGCTCTTTAGTAATGTATTTTCTCCGTTTCACAAAGAGATAATCTGTGATAACTATACCAAATAACGGGATAAAAAGAGACCCTATTAATAAAAGGAAAGACGTGTATTGCGCTATAGGCACTATTAAGGCCATTAACATGCCAATTACTCCAATTACCAAGATCAGCATTTTCTGTGACAGTCTAGGTAGCATATTCTGAACTGATACTGTAGCTGAGTAGATATCTGCGAACGCATTGTCCGTTTCATCAACAAGTATCAGTAATAGAGCTGGAATACCATATGCAACTGTCGATATGGCTATTATAGGATCAGATATCCCAGCACCTAGTACGAATAGAATACCAAGAGTATAGAATAGAAAGTTTGCTAAGAAATATCCAGAATACATTCCGGCAGATGCACGTTTTGAATCCTTTGAGAATCTCAAGTAATCAGCTGCTAAAGGCATCCATGATATTGGCATTGCTATGACTAGGTCTATAGCTAACAAAAATGGTAAACCTCCTTGGCCTTCAATCGCCAATAAATCAAAAAAGTCTACTTTGGAAAGAATGTAATATGCAATCCAAATTGATGTACCATAAACAATCCATATAGCGAACTTTCCGAGCCAGTATCTTATTATTAGTAATGGTCCACCGATTGCCATTGCTATACAAATAATTGTGAATAGAATTATCCATAGAGTTATGTTCGAATAACCTATCGTTGCGATACTAATTGTATTAGCTGCCTTGGCCATAATGATTATTTCAAAAGAAGTCCATCCTATCAATTGGATCAGATTCAACAAAGACGAAAAATATGAACCTCGTATACCGAAAGAAGGTCTGATTGTCACCATAGTTGGTATGGCATATTCGCTGCCAATCCATCCTGCGAGTACAAGAGGAATATTGCCAATTGCTGTGCCAATGATTATTGCAAGAAGTGCGTCTCTAAAACTTAATGCTGGCACGAGTAATGTGCCAGCTAATAGGACTAATAGTCCAACTCCTAAACTCGACCATAATATAAAATAATCTAAGAATCCAAGGCAGCGATATTCCTCTCTTACTGGCTCTATTCCATATTCTGGAGGTGTACGTACCTTCGGAAAACCAAACTTAACCATTTTCTAACATCTGCCATTTGAAAAGGAAGTTTGGTATAAAATTTCATGAAGAATAGCAATCAATTTGTTATTACCTCCGCCGGTATTATCCGGATCAGGTTAAAGGGTCAATGGATTTGCAGCCATCCTCTCAGCCGGTTTTGTTCCAGCTCCCCCAATTTCAAGTGATTGATAGAAACGGATTATATAAGATTTTGAATTTAACTTGTACGAAACATTCTTTCCTAAAAAATGATTTTAGAAAAGCCAAATTACCTTTCAATATTTTTTTTAAATGATGAAATGATACCAATTGTAGAGAAAAATTGCACTCAAAAAAGGGATATTTTGATGCTAAAAAAGTTTCTTTTGTAGCTGTCTTTGCAGCTCTTTCGGTAACAGTAATAATCCTTCTTCCCGGCATCCCATTAATTGGCTTACCTGGAGCCCGGATAACACTAGATGCTCCGATAGCCCCTGTTTACGGACTGATAATAGGACCCTACCTCGGATCGGCTGCAGCATTAATAGGGGGATTAATAGTTGCTGGTTACAGAGGTTGGCCAGTATTTGCGATTCTCACTTCATTTGCTCCAGCAATCTCAGCATTAGTGGCTGGAATGTTATCAAAAAAAGAGATCAAAATAATGGGTCACAATATTAGCGGATGGAAATTTGCTGCCTTAATCGTCTTCATGTTGACAGCGTCATGGTATCTTACTTGGGTCGGTCAAATCGCTCCTTTTTATCCTGTTATTCATTGGGC
>JBAUBP010000131.1:0-1921 GCA_049676905.1 Bathyarchaeia archaeon | reverse complement strand
GCCTAACAGTGAGCACACGCTTTTTCAACGTAGAAAAAAATTGTGTAAGATGTTCATACTGGAATCTAATTTCGTAAATTTTCATATTTAATTCATATAAGCTGTTTTTCTTTCAATTCTGTTAGAGCTGTGTCAAAAAGATCAGCTCCCCAATGATGATCTTTCGCCCATTGTATTAAATCATTTAGACCTTGTGTTAAACTAATTTCTGGTTGGAATGATAACATCTTTTTAGCACGCGATATATCTGCATAACAATGTCTGATGTCGCCTTTCCTGAACTCATTTGATACGTGAGGTTTAATTTTTACACCATAGAGTTCTGAGAGTTTCTCTGCAAGTTCAATAATAGAGATCGTGTTACCTGATCCTATATTGATTGGAACATTATTGACATAGTTATTCTCAAGTGCTAGGACAACTGATCTAGCAACATCCTTTACATGTATGAAATCTCTGAGTTGTTTCCCGTCTTCAAAAATGTGAGGAGGCTTATTGTTTATCAGTCGAGATGAAAATATTGCGCAAGCCCCCGTGTATGGATTCGATAGAGCTTGTCGTGGACCGTAAACATTAAAAAATCGAAGAGCAACACTTGGTATGTTATAAGTTTCTCCTATTAATAACACCATCTGCTCTTGATGCCATTTTGACATAGCATATATCGATGTTGGCGCCACAGGTGTTTGTTCATCAGTAGGTTTATGAATTAAAGAAGATCCACAAATAGAACACTCTGGTTCCCACTTTCTTTCTTTTAATTTTGAAACGTCACGTGATGTTGGATATCTTGTTGAAGAACATTTTTCACAATAATATTTTCCCTCTCCATAGTTGCTCATTGATGATGCAACTATCAATTTCTTTATTGAATTGGAAGTATTAACGATAGAATCAAGTAACAAAGCGGTTCCAGCTGTGTTGGAGTCAATATATCGATGGATTTGATACATAGACTGACCAACGCCCACTGTTGCAGCTAAATGTATAACAGCATCAACTTTCGGTAGAATGTTCTTGATGGTATCAAGATTGCTAAGATTATCTAAAATAAAATTTGCAGATGGATTTAGATAATCTGGTTTCTTTTTTAATTTTCCATGAACTTGTTCTTGAAGACAATCAAGAACTATAGTTTCGTAGCCTTTATCGATCAGTAGATCAACTACATGTGATCCAATGAAACCGGCACCTCCTGTAACTAGGACCCTACCAATACCGCTAGACTTCATTGTTAAATCTTCGTAGTAGTAGAAGTTAAGTATATTTGCAAAATGATTTAACTAGAAAAATGTAAACAAATGCTTCAAATTAAAGAATGTTGGTTAAAAATAATTTGAAAAGAAATTTTTATCATTTATTATATATGACAATAAAAACAGTTGGGTGTTGAAATAAGTATTATGATTAAGAAAGCGATTATAGCAGCAGGTGGATTGGCTAGCTAGTTCGTATAAGACCTTTTAAATATCGAAAAACATTGACAACCAGCACAGGCTAATGTTTACCGATGATATATTCTTTTAAAATAAATAATGAGGAAAGTGAATTGCTTGACTGACAGATTTCTAGTTACTGGTAGTAGTGGAACAGTGGGAACTCGTTTATGTGAAATATTAATCGGGTCAAAGAAACAAGTTATTGGATTGGATAAAGTTCCAAACAAATGGATGAGCAAGATCAATAAACTGACAATATCTAAAGATCTACGTTACAAATTCAAGCCTGAACATTTACCAAAAAAAATTGATCTTGTGATTCATCTAGCGGCTAATGCCAGGGTATATGATTTGATTGTAAATCCAAGTTTAGCCAGAGATAATGTGACTATGCTCTTTAACATATTAGAATTTTGTAGAAAGAAGGATATAGAGAAGTTCATATTTTCTTCAAGTCGAGAAGTATATGGAAACACCAGATC
>JBAUBP010000130.1:0-2918 GCA_049676905.1 Bathyarchaeia archaeon | reverse complement strand
CTATTTTAAGACAACCGATTACCCTAGCGAATGCACCATCATGACCGTAGACATAAAGCAAGATTGCATTTAAGATAGAGAACTTCGTCTTAAGACCTGCCCAGTAATACTCTTTCGAGTTGGCTAGTCTTTCCGTTTTTTTATAATTAAGATTGTTGAAACGACCGCAAATACTATTGCCAATGCTAGGTACGGCGCGATTATCACAAGTTTGTTTTCAGGCATTAAGACTCCTCCGACTGGAGGTCTGGACGATGTATAACCTGTGTCAAAGAGGTAACCAGTAGCTAATGTTGCTGTTCCTACAGCCAGAGTACTGCCGTCAGCAGATATTGAAACTTTATCTGCATAATCAATCGGATAAGTCCATAGTAAAACACCTCTAAAGTCAAAGAAGAAAACTTTGCCCGGGAATAATTGATTGGCGTCAGCCGCCATGTAATCTCCCGAATCATCAATCGCCACATCATGTATAATTCCATCTGTATCATAGGTCCAGGTTGGTACTTGTGGTTTACCTGTAAGACTTCGTGCTCCACCCCAGAAGTATACTGTACCACCAGCGAAACCATTTATTGCAGCTTTGGTAGATTCACCTTCTTTTAGAACAATATTTGAAACCAAGTCTGGTCTACCAGCTGCTATCACCGAGTCCCCGTCGCTTGACATATCAATAGATGTAAAACCAATACCTGCCCCCGTCCACCATGTTGACGCAGGATCTCCACTAAGACTCTTCGCACCGGCCCAATAACGAACTGATGAATCTACACCCAGCCCTGCAGCCACAGATCCTACATCATTAGAGATTGCTACACCCGTCGCTGCAGCTACAGATTCTCCATCATCAGAGATTGCTACATCACTAATACGAGTATCAGGTTCTGTTGAGAGCCAATTCCATCCTTGAGGATCACCGGTTAGGCTTCTAGCATTCTTCCAATAGGCAACACCAAAATCTGATATGCCGCCGATTCCAGCTGCAACATAATCTCCGTCGCTTGAGAGATCAACAACACTAACATGAGTGAACTCTTGACTCTTCCAACTTGTAGATTCACTCGTGGTTGTTCGTATTTTCGCATTAGCCCAGTAGAAAACCCATCTACCTGTTCCACAAGCTACCACATAATCACCATCATCCGACATGTCCAAGCATCTTCTGAAGATTCCTCCCCCAAGGTCTTCACTTCTCCAAGTGGGAGTTTCACTGGATGATGTTCTGGATTTAGCGTCTTTCCAAAATGCGATGTCACCACTATCACCACTAAATATAGTGCCTGCGACTACACAGTCTCCGTCAGCTGAGATCGCAACCGATTGGAAGGTGCCACTAGGTGTCGTAGATGTCCATAGTGGGGTTCCACTCTCTTTACCATAGAATCGAACCTCATTACCCGAGGCAACCGCAACATAGTTTCCATCCTTTGATAACGCTATGGCATTTGTGCCTACATCATCGTCCCAGATCAATGTTGGAGGCTGAGCATGCACTACTGTAATCATCATCGCAATTAGAAGAGAAGAAATCAGAAACTTGGACATCAACTTCAAACTTGTAAACCCAAATCTAGATATATTCTTTAAGTTAAAAAACATTCGCCAATAGGCTCGCCCACATTATAGTTCAAGAAAAATGATAGAGGGATTACCTCATTGCTCTGCCACCAGAGATTGTTAAGAACTCCCCTGTCATGAAATCAGAGTCATCTGATGCTAGAAAAAGAGCGGCATTCGCAATATCTTCAGGTTTCCCAATTCTTTTTAGAAGAGACTCTTCGATTCCTGCTTTTATTCGTTCAGGACCTAAAGCGGCTGCCATTTCAGTATCTGTTAGACCTGGACATATTGCATTTACATTAATTTTTGGACCTAAATTCACTGCCAATGAACGTGTTAATCCCAACATTCCAGTCTTTGATACAACATAAGCGGTATTTCTTAGAGCAGACTTTTCAGATAATCCACATATTGAAGAAATATTGATTATCTTTCCCTTCTCTTGTTTGCGCATTATTGGCGCAACCTCTTTAGAGCACAAATATGCTCCTTTCAGATTGATATCCATCGTTTTATCCCAGGTATCCTCTGTAGATTCAAGAAAAACCTCTGGAACAAGAATACCAGCATTATTTACGAGAACATCGATTCGACCAAACCGGGCCATAGTCTTCTGAACCATTTCCTTAACTTCATTCACTTTTGATACGTCAGCTTTTATGAGCAGAATATCTTTACTTATTTTTCCCATTTCCTCTGCGAGAGCCTTGGCTTCTTTCTCAGACTTGTTGTAGTTTACTACGATTTTTGCTCCTTCTTTCACATATATCTTTGATATTGCGTTCCCTATTCCACGAGCTGCGCCTGTAACTAGGGCAACCCTACCTTGAAGTTTCACAATTAGCACCTATAATCCAGAATAGTATGCCCTATCTAAAATGTTTAGGCCCTAACGAGCATCATAATCATTGTTATTCGAAACACATATCAAGTTCCAGTTTTAGGGAAAGAGGAGATCTTAAGATGTATACTGATGAGAAGCTCAAAAGAATCCTACAAGAAAACAAGACAATCGCTGTGGTAGGATGCTCTAGAGATCCACAAAAAGCAGCACATACCGTTCCAAAATATATGAAAGAACAGGGCTATGAGATCATACCGGTGAATCCATTTGCTGACCAAATTCTAGGCGAAAAGGTTCACAAATCTCTTTCAGAAATAAAGAAACCTATCGATATCGTTGACATTTTCAGACCAAGCGAACAATGTTTAGAAGTAGTAAAAGAAGCAGTCAATCTGAAACCTAAAGTGATATGGATGCAACTTGGAATTAGAAATGAGGAAGCTGCACAACTAGCAGAAAAAAATGGAATAGAAGTTATCATGGACAAATGCTTTTTCATCGAACATAAGAATTT
>JBAUBP010000129.1:0-5695 GCA_049676905.1 Bathyarchaeia archaeon | reverse complement strand
AAGCAAATAAAAATTAGGATCACATAAAAATTAGGATCACATAAAAATTCAAATCTATGGTTGATCAAGACCAATTCAACTTGTTTCAAAAAAAATTTGCCACTTTAGATTGGAAAATTATTAAGAAAACTAGAGTCGGTCACATACTAACAATTCTGTTGATCTTGACTATCTGCGGGGCATTATATTTTTTTGCTCATTTGACGGTCATTAATCCAGAGACAATGTGGCGAATCAACCATGAAAAACCTGTAATTCAAAATACGTCTGATTATGACGAATTTTTGAATCATTCTTTTGATGAGTCCAATATTGTTGTAGAGATCATTGATGGTGATACAATAATACTTGAAAATAGCTCTAAAATAAGGCTGATTGGAATAAATGCGCCAGAAAAAGGATATTCGTACTATATTAAAGCCAAAGAAAGTGTCAAATCCTTGATATTGTTTCAGAATGTTCGATTGGAATCAGATATGGAAGATAGAGATGACTATAACCGTCTTCTTCGTTACGTATTTGTTGACGATATATTCGTCAATCTTTGGTTAGTAGAAGAGGGATATGCCCATGTCTTCAGGGAGTCTGGTCTGAAATATGAGAATCAACTAAAAGAAGCAGAAACTAACGCAAGACTACAAGAATTGGGTATATGGGAAAAAAGTAGGTATAGCGGCCATATTATTCTTCTGAAATTTAACTACAATGCAGAAGGTAATGATGATGAAAACCTCAACGATGAATATGTTATTCTTCAAAATATCGGAGATACACCATTGAATATGACTGGTTGGACAATAAAAGATGAAGGCAGCAACATATTCACTTTCCTAGAGCATGTATTGCCTGCCAACGAAGTTGTAACGCTTCATACAGGTTCAGGATCCAATACAGAAAATGAGATTTTTTGGAGCAAGAAAGGTGCAGTTTGGAACAATAAAGCAGATGCAATATACCTTAGAGATGATGAAGAAAAACTCGTTCTATATTCGGAATACTCCTGAGTCCATGTTTAAACATTGGATATCTCTAAATTACCAGACTACAAAAAAGAAAGCAATAGCTAACGCGATCGAATTATATACGCCATGAACTATCGCTGATGCAGTCGTATTTCGGTCAGTCTTCTGCCAGATTAATCCTAACACGAGCCCCGCAGCCAGTGTTGGTGCAATAGCCCTTGTAATGTTCAATGCATGTAACATGCCAAAAAGAAATGAAGCCATCAACCAACCTTTGGTTTTGCCAAAGGATTCCTCGAGCCCACTCTGCATATAGCCTCTCGCAAATAATTCCTCTACTGGACCCACTACTGCAAGAGACAATGCTACAAGAATGACCAGTTGAAGTGGAGTTCTAGGAGATACCATCTTGGAAAACATTTCCTCAGATGGATCTGGTCCCAAAATTGTTGTCTGGGCAAACGCAACAACTGCTGTCAACACTAACATTGAGACAGCCACAACTATCATGAGCAGGGATAAGCGAATTGATACTTTCCTAAGTCCGAGATTTCTAATATTAGCGCCACTTCTTCTAGCAAATGCCAGTGTTATTAACAATATTACAAGTTCATTGACAGGGATGGATATTAGGGCAAGAGGAAAGGAAGGATCCATGAGATCAATTCCAAAATGTCGCAAAATCAAGCCTACAAACATCGAAGCTAAGAGAATTCCTGCAATGACAATTATGTAACAAGCAAAAGCAGATCTAGCTTTCCAGACATTCTTGCGCTCAGTTGTCTCCTTTGATGCGTCAACCGATGCAGCAGTATTTGTCTGATTAGCCATGATGGACGCCTTAGCGCACGCTTGTTTATAAAAGATTGATTCTACATGATGGAGATCGAACCGTCCATCAATCTTTTTACTGATATAGCATATTGATAGGCAGGCACTTCAAAGATGTGAGCTTTCATATGTCTCTACACGATAGTCTCGAAAAAGTTCCGATTAGTCTCTTCCACTACAGATTCTTGGGTGTCAGTAGTTTAGCTTGGTCTTTCAATGCAATTGCTGTAATGATAATTGCGTTCACTGCTCCATTGATCAGGGCAGAATGGGGGCTTTCTCTTCCAACTCTTGGATTGTTGGCAACCGCTCACTATGTCGGAATGTTCATTGGAGCTTCGGGAATAGGCTACTTAGCCGATAATATTGGTAGAAAAAAAACTGTCCAAGCAACAATCATTACATATTCACTTTTCACCGCTCTCTGTTCCTTTGCATGGGATCTCAATTCCATGATGGTCTTACGTTTTCTTGGAGGTCTTGGAACAGGAGGTTTGATGCCTGTACTAAGTACATGGATGTCAGAATATATCCCAGCAAAGAGAAGAGGCACTTTCGTTGCAATACTTGAAAGTTCATGGTCTTTTGGGGCACTTCTGATAAGTGCCATTTCATTAATAATACTGCCAATATATGGATGGAGGTCGATCTTTCCAATCCTTTTCATCAGCCTGAGCTTCGTGATATTAGTTCGCCAATATATGCCAGAATCGATTAGATATCTCGAAGTAAAAGGTAAGGCTCAACATGCAAGAGATATACTGAAAAAATATTCTTTTCCAGAGTCAAAAAGTACAATTGAACGTATTTCCTCTAAGGTATCTGTTAAGGAGCTCTGGTCAGTAGCGCTTCGAAGAAGAACGATCATGCTCTGGGTTTTATGGTTCTGTATAGCATATTCTTACCACGGAATTTTCATTTGGCTTCCTACGGTCCTGAGTGAGCAAGGTTTCACTTTAGTCAGAGCCTTATGGTATACTGTGATGATAACGGCTCTACAGATCCCGGGTTATTTAAGCGCTGCATTTTTAATTGATAAGGTGGGAAGAAAGCCGATACTCGTTAGTTATATGATACTTGCCGGCGTGGCAAGTTATTTCTTTGGAACTAGTACTGGAGAATTGTCAATAATCGCTTTTGGAGGAGCCATATCGTTTTTTAATTTAGGCGCATGGGCTGTGACATATGCATATACGCCTGAATTATATCCGACGAGAATTAGAGCGACTGGTGCTGGATGGGCTGGAGCTTTAGCAAGGATCGCAGGAATAATAGCGCCGATCGCAACTGCAGTAGCAGTCTCTACTATGGGGATATTCCAGACATTTATTGGATTCTTTGCCACTCATTTAGTCGCAGCAGCAATAGTGGCTATATTGGGAATAGAGACTGTTGGGAAAACTCTTGAAGAGATCTCGAAGTGATATATTAATCGCCACTACCTAAAGAGATCTGAATTAATGGCTGGGAAATTCAATGAAGAATGACCTTACAGATGAGGAATTCGAGTATTATTCTAGACAAATTGCTCATAATGATATTGGGTACAACGGGCAACTAAAACTGAAGAATTCTAAAGTCTGCATCCTAGGATGCGGTGGCTTAGGCTCCCCGACAATGCTTATGTTGACTGCCATGGGCGTAGGTCACATAAGGATCGTTGATCGGGATATAATCTCTGTCTCAGATCTTCATAGACAATACCTCTACGATATCAAATCTGTCGGTCTTCCAAAGGTCGAGGTCGCTGCTGAAAAACTGAAACGACTGAACCCAAATGTGAAGATAGAGCCTCTTGCCGAGCCTATTATCAAGAGAAACGTTTCAGATATAATAAATGGGATGGATGTTGCCGTTGATGGTTTGGACAGTATAGATACAAGATACTTGGTAAACCGAGCATGTCGCGAGAAAAAAATTCCTTATGTCTTTGCTGGGGCTATCGAATCTATTGCTAATGCAACAACGATAATTCCAGATAAGACTCCTTGTCTCGAATGCATATTCCCTAGTTTTAACGATAAACTATTGCCGAAATGCTCCCTTGTAGGTGTGCATCCTGCAGTAATCGGAATGATTTCAAGCGTGCAAGTATCTGAGGTTACTGCAATTCTCGTGGGTAGAACGCCTCAACTTGCAGGTAAACTACTTCTGATAAACCTCAACGATCTCTCGTTTGACAAAATTGATGTATCAAAGCAAAAGAATTGCAGCGCATGCGGTACTAGCCCGATAAGCTCCCAAAAGGAAATTCTGGAGAAATATGTCGAAGAAGAATGTGCCAGAAATGGTAGGAGAACCATCGTCCTAACCCCGAAAAGGAAAATAGATATTGACTTGGAAAAGGTTACACAAAAATTAACCGAGGAGGGTAAAACGGTCAAAGTAAAAGGTAATCTTGGGATAACGTTTGACATATCTGAAATGTTTTCGATGAGTCTTCTACAAAGCGGATTGGCGATTGTACAGATATCACCTAAAAAAGGTGATCAAAAAATTCTAAGTGAAATTCTATCTGTTTATGAAGGAATTGTTGTTGATTTACTTGGCTATCCCAAAGATGTTGTTCCAAATATATGATTGTTCTAGTGGTCTTCCTCATAGTGTTTACTCTTTTTTTTACCAATGATTATGGCGTACTAATTCATCAATAGTTTTTCTTCTTGTCACTGGACCTTTTTCCACAGCTGGATAGCCTAAAGTTGTCAATGATATCACCCTAACATTTTCAGGAATTCCTAAAACTTTCTTGAGTTCATTTTCTCTGAAAGCGGCAATCCAACAGGTTCCCAAACCTTCTTCCCATGCAGTTAATACTATGTTGTTCAATGCAATTGCAACATCTACTTTCCAGATTTCTTCACCGTCATCTCTGATCCAAGCTTTTTCAGGAAAAGCACAAGTTATGATCATCGCTGGAGCCTGCCAATCCTGATTGCAGGCTGAGCTTACCTTCTCGATAATGCTAGGATCGTTTAGCACCATAAGGCAATATGGTTGTTGATTATTTGCAGAGAGAGATAGTCTACCGGCTTCTAGAATTTTATCCAGTTTTTCTTTCTCGATTTTTTTATCCTGATATTTCCTGATGCTTCGTCTTGTTCTAATCGCTTCAAAAACATCCATCATAAACGCCTTAATGTAGATTCATGAGTGATAAGTGGTTAAATTTAAATTCATTTGAATTGATTTTCAATAATGATTTGAGCTTATCAAGATCAGGTCGTATTGTATCTAGATGTTTTATAGAAATCTTGATTTTCTTGAAAATAGTTTCTATTGAGTATATGATTATGAAATCAGCGTGAATACTATGTCCTCTCTGGCTCCGCATGTTCCTGCTTCTGATGATGCTGTTCGGAAGATGCTTCAGTTTGCTGAATTAAAAATTGGAGAACAACTCTATGATCTGGGTTCAGGTGACGGCAGAATAATTATCATGGCCGCAAAGGAATTTGGAGCAAAAGCCACAGGTGTCGAGCTAAGAGACGACTTGGTACAACACACTAGAAAGAGGATAGAAGAGCTTGGTCTAAATCAAGTCAAAGTGGTGCATGGAGATCTAATGCAAGTTGAGATCTCTGCTGCTGATGTGGTCACATTATACTTGACTACAAGTGCAAATGAGAAAATAACTCCGAAATTAATGAAAGAACTAAGGCCCGGAAGCCGTGTCGTATCGTTTTGTTTTAGGATACCGCGCTGGGAACCAGCCAAGACCCTGAGGCTCGGTACAAGAACTCTCTACCTTTACATTATGCCTGAAGACGAAAATTTGAAGGTCTGAGAGCAGATTTTAGAACCATCGATGGAATATATAGTGCGCGCTATAATTTGATACATTGATGCAACATTAAAAAAATCGATCTTGACGTAATGGCATGGAAAGGATTACATAATAA
>JBAUBP010000128.1:0-4582 GCA_049676905.1 Bathyarchaeia archaeon | reverse complement strand
AATAATTATAGAGTTCCTGAATATCTAACAAACCACACTCTTCCTGAGCAAATTTCTATTATTTATACCGTGCACTAAGAACTGGAAATATTTTTGATTACACAAGATCTATAACTCATTTGATATTAAAAACCAGACCATGCCAGACCACGACCGCTAGCGTAAAAATAAATTTAGACAGATAATAGCGTTTCGAATTGATGGTTAGTCTTTACGTTTTTTGATGATGATGAAGACTGTTGATAGTGCAAATTTTCAGTCTTCGGTTATTTATTTCTTGATTTTCTTTGGTCTCGCGATCTCAGATTTCTAACTAGAATAGCTGCAATCACAGCAATAACCAGAATAGCGAAAATTGGGAGAAAAGATGGATCTAAATATGGTTGAGTAGTGGGTGTCGCTGTAGTCTCAGTCATAGTGACCGGGGGAATAGTTGTATAAGGGGGAGAATAAGTGGGTGTGACCGGTTTAGTCTCAGATTCCTGTATTATATATCCACCTTTCCAGCGTATCACTTCCGAGTATCCGACTTGATCTTCTCTCTTGCTTATTAGAACACATTCTCTGTAGCCAGCTGGAGAACCTGCTTTACTTATAATGAACTCGTAATTTCCCTCATCTAAGACCCCAAAATCCACTCTATTTATTGATCCGTCAGGTCGACGTTCTTCTAGAGATAATTCACTTACTGATGTCCCTGGAAAAACATCAATATCAAGATGAAATCTCACATCTTCACCATAATAGTATGTCATTTTACTAAATCTGCATCGGACTCTTGGAAGAATATCAGCGCATGTTTGTTGAATCACGCTGGGAAGGAAAGATAGAACAATAAGTGTAACAAGAATAATTGATGTTTTTCTTATCATGTCCAAACAATTCTTTGTAATAGAGTTTAATATGAATAATTAGGATGTTTGAATATTTGAATTTGGTTGATCCATATTTAATCAGTTTTTTTCAAGCTTTTCTATTGACATTTAGTGCAGAATTACTAATTCTATTACTTTTAGCAAAGAAAATTCAGACTTCAAGAATTTTCAAAGCCGTACTTATTGGAAACTTGTTTTCTATGCCCATAGTCTGGTTTTTGTTTTCAGCATCTATTCGAGAGTTTCACATTTACCTCATCGCATCAGAGTTATTTGCAGTATTGTCTGAAAGTTTCATTCTGAAATCATTTTTATCAATTTCATACAGACGTAGTTTATTTTATTCACTAGTAGCAAATCTCTTTTCGTTTAGTATAGGATTGATCTCGAGTATTTTATTTCTCTTCTAAAAAGATGTGATGGTGAGTTAGTCTTCACGTCTTTTGATAACGTAGACTGTTGATACTGCTATGAATAATCCAGCTAATGCCAAGTATGGTGTTAGTATCTCAAGCTTATTGATGGGACCTGTTATTCCGCCGACCGGTGTAGGTTCAGGTTCCAGTCTCTGATAGTCTGGATCACCAGCATCTGGCAAGCCGGGTGTAAGGTCAAATTCGTTGAATCCGTCAGCATCAATAATCCATATGCTATCTGGTTCTCTATTGAAGATAATCTTATTCCCGTCGGGAGACCAGTTTGGGTGATGATCCATAAAGCCCGAGTCAGGATCACTCAATTGCTCCTTGTTTGATCCATCTGTCGCATCCATTACCCATATCACATCACCGATATTGACGTATACGATCTTTGTTCCGTCGGGAGACCAGCAAGGATGTTCGCCACTCCCAAGTGTTCTTTTGATTGAGCCTGTGTTGGCATCCGCCACAGAGATAGTATCGGGTTCAACATCAGAAACTATCTCGGATCCGTCAGGAGACCAGCTACACCATCTTCCATCAGCGATCAGAAATGTTCCCGGGCCAGCTGGGCCGTTAACATCTATTACGTATATGTTAGGGCCACTATATCGTGTAAAGGCGATCTTTCCTCCGTCTGGAGACCAAGCAGGATCACCATCACTAACGCTGTCAGGTGGCGTAGTTAATTGTCTTTGGTTCGATCCGTCAGCATCCATAATCCAGATCTCATCACCATGTTCGAACGCTATCTTGGTGCCATCAGGAGACCAGCAAGGGTCATCATCATAATCCTCATTGTAGGTTAGCTGCTCTATGTTTGTTCCATCATTATCCATTACAAATATTTCAGTATCGTATGGAGGGTCTGGATCAGTATTAGAAAATGCGATCTTACCGTTGGTTCCCGGATACGACCCTTTAAGAGCCAGAGCCGAATCCAAAATGCCGTAATTCAAACATAGAAGGACAATCATTGAGAACAATATTGGTTGTGAGGATCCAAACTTCAGCATTGAAATCAACAAATCCAGGTTACATCAATAATAACATAATTAACCTTTTCATTAACACTGTGATGTTGAGATTAACGTACGCGTTAATCCTACATGGATTATTTACAGTCACGCTGAGGCATTTAGACCGATGAAAAATTGTTTCGCGTCCCGCTAAAAATCTAGGGGATCCGAATAGCTAGCTTAGTGGGAGGCATAGTTAAATATTTGAGGACAAAAGTGGAGTTCTTCACAGTGCATGAAACATGGATTTCTTTACTCTTCTTCTTGTGCTTGTCGGAATCTTCATTCTATTCGCTGTTGTGGGATTCTTCGCGAAAGCATTGAAATGGCTTGTCTCGATCGGCATAGCAATCGTGGTTATTCTACTCATACTTTCGTGGATCGGGCTAATATAGACTGACCCAGCACGCACTATAATTGTGTCAAGAGAAACAGTTTCTACACCATCTGTTACTACGGGCCATTATGTATTCATCCAAGTTGTTGCATTCGTTGCAAGTTATCTGACCCGAATCATTAGGTGAAAATAGTCGTCCACATTCTCCACATACATGTTCTCTAGACATAAGCTTCACTCCAAGAAGGATGCATACTAATTCCTCGAATAATATCTTGAACATTTTCAACAATTTTATCGAAATCATAGGGGATAATAAAACTTGAGCTTGAGTTCTTTCTGTCATATGATCACAAAGAATCCTATAGAATATGCACCCTACTCTCTGAACTGGTTCATCCAATTTGCCAAAGACGCAAAAACCATTCAGTGTTCTCAAATGGTGCTAGCTAGCTAATCTTCAATTAATTTAAATCTCTGATTTCCCATAGTTATATAACGGTTTTCTATTTGAATAAAAATTCCTCATTTGTTATGATAACCATTCTACTGATTTGGTGCGTATTCAATTTTTTTCCTATAGTTAATGCAGTGGATATTGTTGTTCATGATAATCATTCTTCATATGTTTCCTCTCTCAGTACTTTTCATGTTGTTGGAGAAGTAGAAAACACAGGCTCCCAGTCAGTAGCATTCGTATCCGTAACCGGGACATTCTATGATTCAAATAATACCATTATTGTTACGGAGTCTAGTTTTGCTACTTTAGAGATCATTCCCCCAGATGTCAAGTCACCTTTCGAAGTAGTAGTAACTGACCAAAATCAGGCTGAAAAAGTTCACAATTACAGTTTAGCAGTTACTGATCAAAGTGTTACAACTAAGAATTTAACAAAAACATTAATAATTCTTTCAAATAGCAGCCACATTTCTCTATCTGGATTTCTGAATATTGTCGGAGAAGTAAAGAATAATGGATCATCAGAGTCAACGTCAACTCGTGTCGCGGCTACTTGTTATGATGAAAACGGAAAGGTAGTTGCTATCGAATCAGGTTTCACTGACCCACCGAATCTTAATCCTGAACAGACCGCCCAATTTAATCTAATGGTTGATGATGAAAATCAGAGTGCCAAAGTAGATAATTATGCACTTCAAGTTCAGAGTAGTGAAGCGATCCTGATTCCAGAATTTCCACTATCCTATATCTTCATCTTTCTTACATTGTTATTTACTCTGGTAATTATGAGAAGAACAAAGAGTCTAGATTCGAGCTCGCCATTCCAAATTAAGGTTTAGAAGCCAGATAGTGTTTCAATATGTGTATCAATTTTTTTCATCTAAAAGTCTCTTTTCTCCTTCCAGTTTCTTCACATCTGTGATATCTTGCGTGACTTCAAGAGTACCTAGATAGTAACCTTCACTATTTCTAATAGCATAATAGCGAATGTACAATAATTTTTCATTGAGGTTGATCCAAAAATCAACTGAATCTCTTTTACCTTCCTTAAAAGAAGTTACGATATCTTTTACAATATCAACACTCTGTGGAGGATGACAGTTCTCTACGTTTCTTCCCAATACTGATCTAGTTCTTACAAAGATTCTATCTTTGTTATTTGAGAAATATTTGACTCGGTCATCTTTATCTACAAAGGTAATGTCGACAGGTAAAGCATCTAGAATTTTCATTAGTTCGATTATTTCTAATTTTCCAGTCGGAAATGTTATTACACTATCTTTGACTGAAGGTTCAGCTGTAACAGCTTCTTTAAGTTCTTGTACCAACGATGCCGTTTCTTTTGGTTTCTTGATAAATACATAACCGACATCATCACTTTCTTTCAGTATTTCAGCCCAATCATCGACACTCAACTTCTCAAGTGATGTTGGGAAAAGAATGGTTTCCTCTTTGAAGATCATACCTTCGAC
>JBAUBP010000127.1:0-14680 GCA_049676905.1 Bathyarchaeia archaeon | reverse complement strand
ATTCCTTACAATCTCGTGGGCTTCCTGTCTCCCCATCCCTTTTTCGACTAGTGCTTTAACAATATTTTCAGAAAGGTTTAGGCCTCCTGTCAAAGCAAGATTCCTTTTCATGTTATCAGGGAAGACTACTAAACCTGCAAGTATTTTATTCATAGAATTAATCATATCATCAAGAAGAATGAAAGACATTGAGAATATGAAACGCTCATTAGCTGAATTAGTAAGATCACGTTCATGCCACAATGCAATGTTTTCGTAAACAGGGATTAAAAGGCCTCTCATCAATTTCGCTAAGCTACAGATTCTCTCCGATTTAACAGGATTTCTCTTTGCAGGCATTGCAGAACTTCCTACTTGGCGGTCTTTCTTGAAAGGCTCCATTAACTCCATTATCTCGGTCCTTTGGAGATTACGTATCTCTAACGCGAATTTGTCCAAACTTGACCCAATCAATACCAACGTCGACACTAGCTCCGCATGCAAATCCCTTTGAATAACCTGCGTAACCATATCAGCCGATTTCAATCCTAGCTTCTTCAACGCGATATTCTGGATTTCAATTGCGTTTTTACCAAGTCCCGACCCTGTTCCAATTACTCCCATAATCTTCCCTGTGACAACTCTATCTTCCATTTGGTCCAGTCTTCGTAAGTGTCTCGATACCTCTCTCATCCACACTGCTAACTTAAGACCTAAAGTTATCACATTCACATGTTGACCATGAGTTCGCCCCACCATCAAGGTACTGTGATATTTCTCTACACGCCCTATCAAAATTTTCTCAAGATCGATGAGTCTCAATCGTATGATCTTAAGAGCTTCTTTGAACTGCAAAGCATATGCTGTGTCTTCAACGTCAGCACTTGTTAGGCCAAAATGAATCCACCTTGATGCCGATGGGGAACAAACCTCTGTTAACGCTTTAACTACGGCCATGAGATCATGATTGATCTGTTTATCGATCTCTTTACATTTTTCGAGTTTTACATATTGGATATTTGCTTTTTCGATTATTTCTTCAGCTACTTCCTTTGGAACATTTCCAACTTGAGCATGTGCATATACGACTGCGGCCTCAACATCTAAAATTTTCTGAAGTCTACTCTCCTCTTCGAAGATCCTACGCATTTCTGATGTTCCGTAACGTCCGGTATCTATTGGAAGAATTGGCATATAGGCTCTGATTACATCTTACTCTTAAATGGCTTATGGGATCTACTCTACATACGTTAAGCGATTGTTTTGGAATCAGGTTGAGCAGTATACTCTGCTCAAGTCTTCTTTTTTAAATCAAAGTGTTCATCTAAACTATATGGACCAGAACCATAATTCGCTACCATAAGAAGTCCACCCATCATTGCCAAGTTTTTCAATAACATAATAGATTGAATTCGATCTGTGAACTCTGTATGAAATATGAGAGTAACAGGTATTAGAAAAATGAATAGAGCAATAGCCCCCCACTTAGCCTTAAATCCCAGCAGTATTGATAGGCCTCCAAAAATTTCTACCATGATAGCAAGAACCAGTAATACTCCTGAGGCGGGAATACCATACGCCGCCATATATTGTTCACTTCCCAGAAGATCCATAGATTTGTTTATTGCAGCCATGATAAAGATTGTCGATATTAAGATCCTTGCTGCGAGTGGAATTGGGTCCTTCAACTTCATCAATCCTCCTTAAGATTTCATTTAAAATCTATGTATAAGGTTTTTTACTCAAAATAATCGAGCTGAATAGTCATTGATAAACTTCATAAAATCAATCTGAAGGGGGATAGAGCGTATTTATGGGTGCTGTGAGCGCAGTCAAATCAAGAAAAGGTTTCAATACAATTCCTATTTTGAAGAAGATGATGGAGACCCAAAAACACAGGGGAAATGAAAACCTAGGCATTGCAACGAATCATGAATGCTTTTTTACAAAAAAACTTGAAGAGTTAGACCAAATTCAGTCGTCAAATGTTGCGATTGCATATAACATGTCGAAGATTGAGCCAAGTGATTCTCCTCAGCCAATTGTATCTCAAAGTCGTTCGTTAATTATTGAAAGTGATTATCTGGAATTTCAACAATCATTCGATCAACTAGTTGAAACCCTTTCTGAGGATACTCCAGAAAGATCATTAACAAAATTTGTATCACAAGTTGATGGTCAATACGAGATTGTAATCCTTCACGAGGGAAACATAGTTGTTGCAAGGGATCCTATCGGCCTCAAACCTCTATATTATGGCTGGGACACAGACTTTATCGCTTTATCGACTGAAAAAAAAGCTCTCTGGAATCTTGGAATAAAAAAAACGAAGACATTCCCACCTGGTCACATTTGGCGACTGGATCACGACAGTAAACCTTCATGTGTAAGACAAATAACATCGCAAAAATTTATTGACGATGATAAGGTGGTAATCACTAAAAGATTAGGAAACCTATTGCGAAAGGCTGTATTAGAAAGATCATTAAAATCCAAACAAGTAGGAGTTAGTTTTTCTGGAGGACTAGATAGCTCGCTTATTGCACATATTTTATCTCAAAATGATATTGATGTTGTTGGCCTAGTTGTGGGAGTTAAAGGTCAACCTTCAACAGAATGGGCAGAAAAGGCAGCTAAACTTCTTGGAATCAATTTGGAGATTCAAGAAATAGATGAAGATAATCTTGAAAATATTTTGAAAAAAACCATATGGCGAATAGAGGAAGCTGATCCAGTAAAATTGAGTTTAGCTACCCCTTTTCATCTATGCGCAAAACTTGCTAGGAACTCAGGTATAACAAGAGTGTTTACTGGTCAAGGAGCCGATGAACTCTTCGGAGGGTATCATAGGTTTTTAAAGATACTAGACGAGGGAGATACAAATACACTTGATGAAGCGATTTTTAATAGAGTTAGAGATGCACATGAAGATAGTTTTCAAGTTTGTGAAAAGTCAGTGGCTCCAGAAACAGTGAGAATGATTCATCCTTATGCAGATTGGGAGCTTATTCAATATGGCTTATCAATTCCATCAGAACTAAAGATCTCAAAACCAAATGATAAGCTCAGAAAACACATCTTAAGGAAAGCAGCTATATATATTGACCTTCCAAAACAACTCGCCGAAGCTCCAAAAAAAGCTATTCAATACTCTACGGGCATGAATAGAAAAATTGAGATTCTAGCAAAATCTAAAGGAATGAAAACAAAACAATATGTAAACCAATTATTCAAAGATATTTTCGTAAATTTTAATTTGAGAGATCATTAATTTATCATGATTTCCATTTGACAATGAATGGTCTTATTAGAAGGATGTTAAATCAATTAGACCATATCAGGGGGTCGTCGTCTAGCTTGGTCAAGGTCTGAACCGCCCAAAGGATACCAGAGCACATATGTGCGGTGAACCTGGGGATCTAACCAGATTGCTGGCGGTCGCGGGTTCAAATTGACATCGTCATGAAATTCCCGCCGACCCCACCATAACCACATTCATTATTTGCTATAGACATAAATCATTGAATCTAAAATCTCCTCCAATTAGAAGGCATAAACATGAATAGAATCTCAATGGCCCATGGTGGCGGAGGTGCTGCCATGCAAGAACTAATCAAGAAATATGTTCTAAAATATCTTGGTGGAAGTTCCGCCGAAGTCCCATTAGAGGCTCTTGATGATTCAGCCGTAATCGAAGACATCGTTCTAAAGTCCGACTCGCACACTGTTAAACCTCTTTTTTTTCCAGGCGGAGACATCGGAAGATTAGCCATTACTGGGACAGTAAACGATATTGCCGCAGTAGGGGCTGAACCTTTAGCACTTACATCCGGATTCATAATAGAAGATGGCTTCGAGATCGAAACATTCGAAAATATTCTAAAAAGCATGCAAGAAACTTGTGAGGAAGCTGGAGTATATGTCATAACAGGCGACACCAAAGTCATGGAGAAAGGAGCATTAGATAAATTTGTAGTCAATACATCTGGCATCGGGAAGCGAAGCCGCTATCTTGATGAAAATTTGCAAATTGTGAGGGAGCATAGAGACCTCAAATCCAGATGGCTGTTAGACTCAAACTTATCCAATGGAGATAGCATCATCGTTTCTGGAACCTTAGGTGATCATGGCATAGCTGTCCTCTCATCGCGAGAAGGTTACGGTTTTGAAACAGAAGTAAAATCAGACATGATGCCCCTAAACAAAGTTGTAAACAAACTGCTCCAAATAGGAGGCATCGTTAACATCAAGGACCCTACACGTGGCGGATTAGCTAATGTGTTAAATGAATGGAGTGAAAAATCAAACATAGGAATTACAATTCATGAAGAAAACATACCCATTAGAACTGGAGTTAAAGCTGCGTGTGAAATGCTGGGCATAGATCCTTTAGAGATTGGTAATGAAGGAAAACTCGTTATAGCAACAATACCAGAAAAAGCTGAAGAGATTCTAGAAAAATTGAAAGGTACTGAAATCGGCCACGACGCAGTAATTATAGGGAAAGTTACTAAAGGATCCAATCACGTTGTCCTAGAGACTTCGATTGGCGGCAAACGAATTATTTTACCACCCATTGGAGACCCTGTGCCCAGGATATGCTAAACACGTACGTTTCTCATACAATAGGATAACCTAACATGTAAG
Organism: Bathyarchaeia archaeon; assembly: GCA_049676905.1. Classification (GTDB taxonomy): domain Archaea; phylum Thermoproteota; class Bathyarchaeia; order 40CM-2-53-6; family RBG-13-38-9; genus RBG-13-38-9. The sequence goes on along the minus strand of JBAUBP010000127.1, from coordinate 10,054 downwards.
AGTACAAGTCAACTTGTGATACATGTACAAGAAATACAATAAATTGAGCGATAGTTAACAAAATAGAATTTGTAATCAAGCTATCTTCATTCTTCCATTTCATTATTTCACCACTCGCTATTATCACTATAAACGGAATTAGAAAACTAGCTACTCTTGCCAGCTCGAGTTTCGCAAATAATATGGTGATGAGCAATACAGCTGCGAAGCTCAATACAAATGTACTGTGTTCATGTTCATGGAAAAAGTAGCGTAGCGATCTACTTAGAGCTATGAAAAACAGTATGCATATAGGCAATCCAATGAACATGAAAAAAAACAATGTGGAATACCCTATATTCCAAACTAATGGATTCAACGAGTGGAGATACCAGTAGAACCATGAATTTGTTCTGTGAGCCGATAATGTTGCTTGGATAATAGGCCAACCAATTACAATTTCCAAAATCATATAGGGAATAACTGTTCCTAGAAAATAGAATAATGAATTAATAATTTTCTTAGATTCACCTGAAAAGATTGTAAATATCAAAACCATTACTAAAATTGAGGCGGATACATAAGACATGAAAACGCATAATGAAAGTATCAGCCCTCCAATTAGACTCATAACCTTAATTTGAGTTCTAAATGAATGTAAGAAGAACAAGATAGATAAACATACAAAAAATCCTAGAATCAAATCCATGTATGGAAAATTCAACGTTAAGGACGGGACCCACGAATATAAAACACATGAGAGTACTGCAACTCTCCAACCGTAGATTAAATTCGATATCCAGAATATTGGAAATATTGTTAAAGCCGAAAGTATTGAAACCAGATACATAACCGAATAGGAATGTTCTCCAAATACTTGAAACGCAACATGGATCATCAAAGGATAGCCAGGCAAATGTGTTGCCATATGGCCACCCCAATAAAGCAATGGAATTTGCATTTCCCGAAGCCATTCGGATATGTATCCCATGGGTTCTGATATTCGGAGGGCCAATGAGTAATAGGCAAAACTTTGTTGATCTTCAATCAAGCTAATCAGTTGAGCATTCTTCATCAACATTATCAAAATCTGAAATAGGAGAAATATCACAGCGAAGGACAAAGGTGCAAGAATATTCATTTCAATACGAATAATTTTCCATTTATAAAACTCGAATCCTTGATTTCCCTTTTCAAAAAAAAACTTCAGAAGAATACACTGAATCACAAAAAAGATAATCATAAGAAAAATCCAAAAATAATTTTCAAACAAAATTAGGGATCCATGAGTAAATAATAAAATTAGACTTCCTAAAAATAAAATAACTATAATCAGTCTCCTATACAGTGCATATTTCTCCCATAAAATATTCTTTTCAAAACGGGATTTAAAGTGAATAATTATTACTTAAATAGAATAAATTATCTAGGTTTAATGACCCCACCTTAATAGAATTCACATTATCAGTTGTCGTGAAAGTTAACGAATAATTCTTCGGTATCTATATTCAATATTGCAGGATCCTTCTATAGACACCATGCACGGTCCAATTGGATGATTTGGATTACAGGTTTCTCCAAATAATGTGCATTCTTTAGGTTCAACTAATCCTCGAAGTACTCTATGGCACTCACAACCCTTAGGTTCCGTGGATTCAGCATGTATAATGGGTTTCAGTTCATCAGCCCATTGTTTTTCGGCGTCAAAAGATTCAAATTCTTTCTTAATCGCCATCCTGGATAAAGGAATTTTTGGGAACCCTCGCCACTTTGCGTCCTTCGGTTCGAAAACTTCCGATATTGCCTTAAGAGCTTTCAAATTACCTTCTTTTTTTACGACTCGCTTATACTCATTCTCTACAATTGATTTTGATTCGTGGATTTGTTTTGCAATCATGTATACAGCCATTAGTACATCCAAAGGTTCAAAACCCGCAATTACCTGCGGGATACTATACTTAGAGGATAGTCCTTCGTATGCGTTCATTCCTATTATTGTGCTGACATGACCTGGCTCAATAATACCTTGTAGTTTAAGTTCACCCATTCCAAGGAGGGCATTAAGTGCTGGAGGAAGATACCGATGGAAGCTCAGTACAAAGAAATTTTTTGGAGGATCCTTGAGTAAAGTTACTGCCGTGCTTGGAGCTGTGGTTTCGAAACCTATCGCAACAAATACTATTTCATCATCAGTCTTCTTTGCAAGATTTACTGCGTCAGTGATGCTGTATACAATCCTCACGTTTGCACCTTGTGATCTCGCGTCATTTAGTGATTCTATTAGACCTGGAACTCTAAGCATATCTCCAAAAGTAGCTATCGTTTTACCTTTCCTAGCTAATTCCAGTGCCATCTCGATTTCAGAAGTAGTGGTTACACAGACTGGACAGCCTGGACCCTGTCTAATTCGCACTCCATGTGTTTTAAGTAAATCATCTAAGCCGTATTTCACTATAGTATCTTGATGCGTCCCACATACGTGCATCAACGTCAAGTTTAGATCCATAGAAGCTAATTTTTTGATAATTTTATCAGCAGTCGTCTTATCCCTGAATTCCATTAGTTGACTCACGTTTTAACCCTCATTGATTTAATGTAACAGTCTCTTCCAGAAATAATCTCCCCCGGATTTCCACACGTCGGACACACAAGAGTTGGGAAGACTATATGAAACTCTGGCTCTTCTTTCAATTGTATTGGTCCTTCGTATTCGCATTTGTCGCAATGAATCTTTCCATCCTCATACTCTATTTTTAATTTTGATCTTTCAAGCGTCGTGTCTTTAATTAGAAGATTGTAACAGTAACGTAGTTGCTCCAGCCCTAGCATCGAAAATTTTCCAATAACAAGATTGACTTCGATAACTGAAGTAGCATTTCTCTTCTTTGCTTCTTGGACTGCGATATCTATAAGATTACTTGCCATAGATAGTTCATGCATAAATGCAGCCAGCGTCACTTAACATTATCATCAGACTAGTTGTAGAGCTCCTATTACGTATATGATTCCTTTATCATTTTTACAACTTGTTCCAATTACTTCAGCTTTGGGATTAATTCCCATCACATCAGCTTTGAGTTTTTCAAATTCTACGTTCATCGCTTCAGCAAGATCCAACTTGTTTATCACTACCACATTAGCTTCCATGAAAATGAAAGGATGCTTCAACACCATATATGGACCTTCAGTCACACTTATGACTACAAGTCTTTGTTCAGCCCCTAATCGGAACTCCCCTGGACATATCAGGTTTCCCACATTTTCAATTAGAATCAGATCTAATTGATCTAAGTCCATATCTTCTAGAGCTTTTGAAACTAAATTAGCATCTAAGTGACATTCCTTTCCAGTATTGATTTGAATAACATCAACACCATGTTTTGCCACTCTATCTGAATCAATTGTTGTTGTTAGATCTCCATTAAGAACAGCAATACTATGCTTTTCTTTCAGTCTTTTAACCATAGCTTCAATCAGAGATGTTTTTCCAGAGCCTATTGACCCCATAATGTCTATGGTTTTGATATTATGCGTTTTAAATAATTGACTATTCTCTTTTGCAACATCCTCATTTTTCTTTAATATGCGTTCTTCCAATTCTATATCGAAAACTTCGTCTTCCTTGTGTTCCACAATTTTTACCATGATAAAATATCACTTTTTCATCTTTTTCTTAGAGAATCTCATTTATCGACGTTCCAATATCTCATCCCAGAGTTTCAGCGTCTCTTTGGCAGATTGTTCATCAAGAATCTCAATCGCAAATCCAGCATGCACAATTACGTATTGTCCGACTTTTACATCAACTAAGGAAGAATTTACTTCTCTGGCCGTTCCATCTCCGAAATCGACTTTTGCTAGATCACCGTCGATCTTCATTATTTTTCCAGGTATCGCAAGACACATTTTTTCTTATACTCTCAGATTAATAGCTAATTATTTCAAACTCTTTTAAGCAATTAAATTGCAGCGTTTATCCAAGCTAGAGATGCTCATTCATTTTATAAGACGAAAGTACTGTTCGATATGCCTTCATATAAACGGTTCTGAAAAACTCTTTGTATTTTCTAGAAGGAATACTTCCAGAACTTAGATAATAGTTGTTGCAACAATCGCTTGACCTAATGAGACTCCACCATCTCCAGGTGGCACTCTATCATGTGACAGAAAATTCAATCCACTTTTTTCAACTTTTTGCCTTATCATATTAGTAATATATGAGTTGCAAGCTACCCCTCCAGTAAATCCGACAGCTTCTATTCCTTCACTGATCGCACATTCAACTGCCAATTCAGCCAGTGATCTAGCAAGGTACGATTGAGCGGATAGAGCTAAATCCGATACTTGCATATCATTTCTTGTTTGTGTTTCATGAATTTTCTTTAAAAGATATGTCGTGTCAATAATACGATTTGTTATCTCTGGTTCAAGTTTAAGGCAGTCTTTTCCCTGTGATGCTATTGCTTCGAGTTTCATTGCTGGTTCCCCTTCATAGGTTCGTTCAGAACATATACCTAGTATAGCTGAAACTGCATCTAATACTCTACCACAACTGCTTGTCATAGACGTGTTACCTAACAGAATCTGTTTCGAGATTATTTCAATCTCTTTATTTCCATAAGGAAGAAATCGTACTCTCTCATTGAGAAAGTTTACGATATCAATTTCGCGATTAAGGATCCCCGCAACCATTCTTAGCGGATATTTTGTAGCGAGATCACCACCCGGCATTGGTTGATCCTGCAAATGACCTAATCTCTTAAATTCATGTAAATTAGATTGGAGTACTTCCCCACCCCATGCACCACCTTCAGATCCGTAGCCATATCCGTCACATACTATCCCTATTGCTTCATTTATCCCGTTTTCTGCCATTAATTTGCTCAGATGTGCATGATGATGTTGGATTTGCACCATCGGGATGTCCCATGTCTCACTTAATCTCCTAGCTAAGAAAGTCGTATTAAATCCTGGATGTAGATCACAGGCAATCACTTCTGCTTTAGTATGTGTTAGGTTTAGCAAATGCTTAGCAGCATTCTCCAGGAAATCGAGAGTCTCAGGCGTATCAATATCTCCGATGTGTTGGGATAGGTATGCACGATTACTTTCTATGACACAGCAGGTGGCATTCAACTCTGCACCTAGAGCTAAAACATCATTGGGAGACGGAATTTTCAAATTCAATGGTACAGGTGCGTAACCTCTTGACCTTCTTAAGAAAACTTTTTTGTGATTTATTACTCGAATGACAGAATCATCACATCGTTGTTCAATATTTCTATTATGTAAGAGAAAGTAGTCCACTACATTACCTAGCTTTCGTATGGCCTCATCGTTATCTATTACTATCGGCTCATTGGGCGGATTTGCGCTCGTCATTACCAAAGCAGATTCTTTTGTTACATCAAATATAATCTCATGTAAACCAGAATATGGTAGCATAATTCCAATGGTGTGGAGACCAGGAGAGATTAGATTTGATAGGAATTGTTCTTCGTTTTTTCTCAAAAGAACAATTGGTTTTGCAGGAGATTCAAGAAAGTCTGCTTCTATTTCATTCACGTATGCAAATTTTTTTATTGTTCCAATATTTCGCGCCATAACGGCGAAAGGTTTTGCTCTTCGATGCTTCGCTTTTCTCAGTCTTGATAATGGTTTGGAGTTAATGGCGGAGCATATTAAATGAAATCCACCATTTCCTTTAACTGCGAGTATATTTCCTTCATCTAATAATTGTCCAACTTTCTTGATGTCATCAATAATTCCCAATGATTCGCCATTATTATCGGTTAATTTTAATTGGGGTCCACATTTCGAACAAGCATTTGTTTGTGCATGAAATCGGCGATCATTCTTTGATCCATATTCCCTACTACATTCAGTACACATTTTAAAAAAATTCATACTTGTATTGTTTCTATCGTAAGGAAGTCTATTGATTAGTGTATATCTTGGGCCGCAATCAGTGCAAGTAATGAAAAAGTATTGGTATCTTCTATCGTGTTTATTTCCTAATTCCTTGACGCATTTATCACAGATAGATATGTCAGGTGGAATTATTGAGCCTCTTTCTTCTCCACCTGTAAAACTACTCTCAATCTTAAAAGTTGAATATCCTACATTTTCCTGTTTATAATCAATAATAATGTCATCTATTTCCGATAACGGAGGTTTTTTGGCTCTAAGTTCATTGATGAAACTATCTAATTGTGAAGCTTCACCCTCGACTACTATTTTTACTCCTGCATCGCCTCTATTCTGTACAAATCCTGATAATCCTTTCTTTATAGCAAGTCTATAAACAAAAGGCCTGAAACCAACTCCTTGGACTACTCCTTTCACCAGCATATCAGCAAGCAAAAAAACATCATCTTGAACATATTGACTAAGTCTTTATGACAGTTAGAGACAGTAAGAATGGATCCTACTTCTTGACAGGATCTTTGAAAAGGATTTCACTTATTTTTGGTTCTAGATCTTTTCTTGACCGCTCGAGTATTGCCTCTAGCGTATTATCAACTTTTGTTTTTCCATCAGCAGTTTTAACAAGTACACCACCAACGACACCAATCTTCTTTTTTGATATCACAATATTTACATCAGTACCCAATTCTGAACTAATTGTTTTTGATAGTTCTTTAACTGGAATCTTTCTTTTTGAATCACTCTCATTTAGAAGAATTTCTAAGTTTCTGCCTCCGGCGGCTATTGCAGCTTCGATCATAAGAGAATTAAGCATTTTTCCATATGTTTCTTGTTTGGTGCTCGATTCAAATTGTTGTTCAGCTTTCTTAAATGCTTCATCTATAAAATTTCTTTTATGTGAAAGTATTTTCCAACGCGTTTTAATTTTAGCATTCACAGTCTCACGACGAATAATATTGGCTGCTTCTAATTTAGCAGCGTTTAATATTTTTTCGCAATTTGTTTCTGCTTTTTCCTTGATCTCTTTTACTTTTTCTTCACGGAGACCTGCGGATGAAATTCTGGCTTCGTCGATAATTATCTTTGTTTGTTCATCAGAGTCTTTCAATATTTTTGAGATCAGTTTGTTCGCATGCGAATCACTCAATTTTTTACATCACCATGAAATATATCTTTCACAATCGTTTCTACAGCCTTATGCATATGTTTCCTGGCTCGAGATTCCAATTCGGGCAGTTCATTTTCACATTCTTCCATAATTTTCTTTGATTCCTCTGAAGCGGTTTGTTTGGCCGATTCACGAATTATTTTTGCTTCTTCCTTGCAAGTTGCTATTTTTTTATCGAATAGTTCATCTTGTGGAACTTTTATTGTATCTTTCATTTGCTCCGCTTTAATAGAAGCCTCTGATATCTCTTCACTCGCTCTTTCTTCCGCCTTTAAAATTTCCCTAATAATTTGATCCATAATTATCTGTTTATGCCCAATCTATGTGTAAGATAATAATTTTTCGAGTTACCATACACAATATTCTAAAATAACATGATCCTTTTTCAAACCAAACTATTTCATAATTGAAAACATGGCATCGTTTATAATTTCCTTGAAAATAGCTCGTGTTATCCTACCAATTAATTCAACTAATAACTGTCTGATAAATATCAGTAATCATTTTTACTATTTTGGACCAATCTCTCTGTTCAGAGATAATTTTTCCATTTTGAATCAATTTTTCTCGAAGTTTCTGGTTAGACATTAGAGATATTATCGAATTCGCCAATTTTTCATGATTTCCAGGTTCAAACAATATTCCATCTTTTTCATGTATTACAAATTCAGCTATTGTTGGAAGTCTTGAAGCCACTATCGGTCTACCAGCAGCCATTGATTCAAGAATTGTAAGTCCTGTCGCTTCTCCAAGTGATGGCAAAATCGAAAATTCACTCAGATTATATGCTTTAAGCAGATCAAGTTCGTTAAGTTGCCCTGCAAAGATAACCATATTTTCTATTTTAATCTTTTTCGCAATTTTTTTTAGCTCATTCCGGTATCCCCAATCTGGACCCACAAGAAGAATTTTAAAATCAGGAAATTCTGACACTACTTTAGGAGCAGCTCGGAGTAAATATTGGATTCCTTTCTTTCTCTCAATACGTCCTACGAATAATGCCACCCTACTTTTCTGTAGACCATATCGTGAAATTATAGATTGGGGATCAGGAAGATTCCTGAATTTATCGACTTCAACACCATTTGGAACTACAGATATTTTTTCATCTTTGAGAGAAAATTTTGAAACGAGAAAATTTTTTTCGTAATTAGTTACTGCTAATATTTTATTTGCTAGATTTAGAGTCATACGACCAATTATATTATCATATAATTCTCGCAGCAAAATTTTACTTACTTCATCTGCTTTACTTCGATCATAATGAGTGGTAACAACTAACGGGATATTCTTTATCTTGCCGATAAATGATGCAAGGTCTGTGTGTGCAAATCCATAGGTATGCGCATGAATTATGTCTGGCTTCATTCTAAGTAGGTCTTTGAGCATTCCATGACTTAGTGTTGTAAATCCAGTTCCCCAATGAATTCGAAAACCTCGATATGATCTGACTGGGATTTTGCTAACCTGATATTTCTGGCTGCGAGAACCAAAGGTAATTACTGATGTTTCATAATTGGATGGCAGCCTTCTTGCAATTTGATGGAGATGATTTTCTGCTCCTCCAATATATGGCAGGAATCTTTGTATCAGGTATAATATTTTCATTAATTAGAACCTAATTGATTGTTTTCGATTGGTCGTAGTCCACGATTGTAACCGAGTCTGAAAGCGAATTCTATAAAAATAAGATAAGCGGGATAAAAGATGAATGCAAATAGATCTTTAGTTGCTTGTCTTGTTATTCTCTTCACATATTCCACCATATCGTTGAGGGATATCGACTTACTTGTTTCACAGCCTAACTCATAATCCAGTAATCCTCTTCCATATCCATGACAATAATGTTGAACATATACCCCGCTTGAGGTTTCCCTGTGATAATGATACACTACAGGATCATAAGTCATGAGTACTCTTAATTTTCTTTTTTGAAATTTTTGCAGAAGTTTAAGATCTTCCGCATAAGGGTAACTCACATCGAAACCTTCTATTAACTCTAGTAAAGATTTTTTGAACAATCCACAAATCGTTGGGTCTGCATCAGATTCTATAATATGAGATCCTTGGAATTGCTTATCATAAATTTGTTGAAAATAAAAATCCTTGAGGCGTGGCAGTAGTCTGTTTTTATTTGCACAACTCACGCGACAGGATACTCCAGCAACATCACTATTCCCAAGACATAATGCCAGTTTGTGGACCGTATTCTTATCAATGTAGGCGTCAGCATCCAGGAATAATATCATTTCATTTTTTGCAGATCTCCAACCAATATCTTTTCCTTTACCTATGCCTCGAATACCTCTGATGATCTTTACGTTAGGATATTTTGATGCTTTATCCACAGTTCTATCGGTTGAATTCCCATCAACGAGTATTATTTCTTCACAACCGTTGACAATAACACTATGTAATGCTTGATCGATAGTCTTTTCGTTATTCTTTGTAGCCAATACCGCTGATACGCCTTTCAAGCAAATTGCACCTTACAAGTATTATATTACACAATATTAGCAAGAGTTCTTACATTACCAATTTTTCATTCCCAATCTGTTAGAACAGTTTACATTCTCTATTTAATCCAATAAATAAAGAAAAACCGGTTAACTATGAAAAATATTACTACGCCAATTTCTTGAAACAGAGAATTTAGTGTATAGCATGGCTCTAAAATCAAGTCACATCGAACATTTGCTCCGCTATCAAATAGCAGAAAAATCGGGATTAGATTAATACTAGGCTACTAGGAGAGGCGGAGATTGAGTAAAGTAAGTCAAAGGCGGTGTTGGAATATAGTATTCTTGTGGCGGAGGAAGAAATGCTGCGGGCTGTGGAGGAGGTTGAATAAAATATTGTACTGGAGGGGGTTGATAAAACGCTATTTGAGGTGCTTGAGGAATAACCAGTTGTTGGGGCGGTGGCTGATAATAGACTTCTGGGGGCTGAGGTACAGCGAAGAGTACTGGAGGTGGCTGA
>JBAUBP010000126.1:0-1755 GCA_049676905.1 Bathyarchaeia archaeon | reverse complement strand
GTTGAGATGATTGCTGTGTGCGGTATTAATCCTTTAAGAATTTCCATAGCCACCTTAGAGACGGAGTGAGTTTAGCGCGCGCTACAAGATTATTAGCGCTCGCTAACGTGTTTGTTTTAACAACTTTCGAAGATGGGCCCCAAAAGGAATTTTCTTAGCAAATCGTAGTGTGAAACTATTCCTTAGTTCGCTTTTTATTTTATTCAATTCTTCGGAAATAATTTTGTGCTCATTTATCAATTGATGATAACGATATTGTTCATTCATTAACTCATCAGCAAGCTCTTTCATTAAAATGGAGTATAGAAATGACTGAGGATTCGTCTCATCTTTCAGATTATTAAGTAATCTGTGGATTTTTCCTCCATACTCCTTTTTTGTAAATTTATTCTTTGCGAACTTATACCCGTTTTCTCCAAATTCCACAATTTTTTCTACGTTATTTATGAAGTATTCAATTTTTTCTGCAAGTTCCATGAAGTTCTCTGGTGTATATAGTAACCCATTGAATTTTTCTTTGATTAATTCAGGTGTGCCACCAGTATTTGTTCCAATTACAGGCTTTTTCAAAAGCATAGCCTCAAGTGTGGTCCTTCCGAAAGCCTCATTTCGGGAACACGACAGAACAATATCGGCTTGACTTAATACTCCATAAGGATTTTCTTTAAAACCAAGGAATCTTACATATGGTGTTAGATTCTCATCTTCAACAATTTTCTTTAATCGCTCAAAATAGTCTGGATTAGCGTATCCAATAATTATCAATTCAACATTCTTTTTTCTCCGGATGAGCTCTTTAACGGCTAAGATAGCGTCTAGTTGGCCTTTTGATTCAGATATCATTCCAGCTATTGCTAACTTAATTGAATTTTCTCTTAAAAAATAATTATTCTTATCTTGATGTACGGTCTCTGAAGGGATTTCTATATGAGTGGGAATAATTGAGATGTTTTTCTTGTTGCTATCACCAAAGAGCACTTTTCTAACGCTGCTGGAGTTGGTAAGGATGATATTTGAAGAATTTCTAATAAAGTCTAAAATAATATTGAATGGCTGAAAAAACTTGAGACCATGATCTAATACACCAAATTCTCGGATATACCAGATGTGAGGTTTACCGAGAAAATATGCTGTTGTTGCTCCCCATGGGATGGTTATGGTGTTGGTTAGGATGACGTCTGGGTTTAACTGGTTTAATCTTTCTCTTGCAAATGTTAAGACATTTCTGAGACTTCTATGGAGTTTCCTATCTATATCTTCCTGTGGTAGTGATATTGTATCACACCACCAAGAATAATCAACAGTAAATACTGATGCTTTTGTTTCCTCTAGTTTTTGTTTTAGTGGATCTTCCCGTGGCAAAACAACATAACAGATCGCACCATAGTCTTTTATGAGTTCAGTTACCAGTTCCAGAAGACTTCTTTCGCTTCCACCAAGTTGGGCGGAATGAGAGAAAAGGCATATGCTGAGTGATTTGTCTTTCTTCATGGAGTTTATGTGTGTCTTCTGTAGGAGCTCGAGTTTTTTGGCGTTGCGATGAAATTCGAAGACGAGATAGCAGGCTGGGATGTCACCGATATTCTTTATTCCATGAGGTTCGCCGGCAGCGTAGAAGATTACAGCTTGTGAGCTGACGCGTTGTCCTAATGTTTCAACTGTTCCTTCTAGGAGTAGGATTGCGACATCGTACGAGTCTGCGTGAGGAGCGTAACCTGCTCCAGGTTGCATAGTGGTTATGTGACAGTGTAATTT
>JBAUBP010000125.1:0-4920 GCA_049676905.1 Bathyarchaeia archaeon | reverse complement strand
CATGAAACTCTATGTCGTCCACAATACAATAAATCCAACTTCAGGTTGGAATGAACTCTGGACATTAGGTGTAACTGAATCTGAAGATTATTATTTCAACATTTTTTATATGAATACTAAAAATAAGAGCGACATCATTTTTGGTCACTCCCTTTGTCTGAACGACTATGCAGTCCTTGAACAGGAAGAACTTGATTCGACATGGTTTATGAAAGGTGAAGGATATCAACTATCAGTAATGGCGCCTCTTGAGATCAAATCTCTTTGGGTAGATGGTTTTCGTTTTGAAAAAATTGATGATTCCAAATTTCATAGTATATTGAATGAAGGAACCCACACAATATCAATAGAGAATGGTACCTCCCAAGTTAACGGTATACGTTTTGGATTTAATAATTGGTCAGATGGTATTGAGAAGAACCCTCGAACAATAAGCCTCGATTCTAATGTTACGCTTTCAGCGGAGTACTCAAGAGAGTTTTTCCTCACAGTCGATTCATTGAATCCAGATGTAGATGTAAGTGGGTGGTATGATGAAGGAGAAGAGGTTCAATTACCTAAGTTTATTGATCATGAAGATGGAGACATTAAATATATTCTTGAAAGTTGGTCCGGAGACATAAGTGTAAGTGAAAATTCTACTTTCGTATTGATGGATGCTCCGAAAGAGGCTCATGCAAACTGGAGAAAACTATACAAGGTGATTGTTTCTAGCGAAGGTCTACCAGCAAACTCATCTTTGATTTATGAAATCAACGAAGTTGAGATCGCTTTAAGATCTAATGAAACCTCTTACGATTGGGTTGAAGAAGATTCACTCATTCAAATAAACGCGAGTATACAATCTACTTCATCTTTAGAAGAATTCTTTCTAGATCATTGGAAGAGTGTTGAAATTCCTGAGATAATATGGCCAGTAAGAATACACCAACCAGAACAATTTGTGGCAGTCTTTACAAATCAGAAACGCGACTCCCAACTGTCATGTGATCTATCCAATGCGTATCTCATGACTATCGGTCAGATCATAATTAAAGGCAAGTTGGACCCGCCTAGAGAAACAAAAGTGATTATAGAATATCGAGTTAGCGGTCAAAAATGGAATACATTATCGGAAGTTGAAACAGACATTTTCGGTAATTACGAGTATTATTGGTATCCTAATATTACAGGAATAATACAAATAAAATCTGTTTGGCCAGGAGATGTAACGTATAATCCTACTGTAAGTCAAACCGAGAGTATGGCAATTAGCCAGAGCATGTTGAAATTCAAAAGACTTGCAAATACATTCAATAGTTCAACATCTTTAGTATATGATAAATTAAATGGCCCACAAAATATTGAAAGAGAATTGGGATTGCCGTTTACATTTGGCATGAACATAGTAGACACATTATATGTTGAATTGTCCACAATTAGACCATTTGGTTCAATTACCGCGATAGTCGTAGGATCGGCAATCATTGGATTCTTTTACATTTTTCCTTGGGCGATTTTAATATCAGTTATAGCAATTATTGCAAGAAAAAGATCGATAAATAAGAAATTACTTCTTCCACTATTCGTTCTTTGGGTCATCAGCTTTTCATATCTCATATTGCATGAGTTGAATGTGGTATTGTTCATCGAACATTCACGATATTTACTTACGATATTAACTGCAACACTAGCATCTGTAACTGGACTTTTGATAGCTTTCCTACCATCCTTTAAGATCACAAATCGACTTGCGAAAAGATGGCAACCTAACGAAAAGCAGTTAACTAAATATTCGAGTCCTCAACAATTTCGCACGATATGAAAATGTTTTTGAAAGAACTGTTGTTAGCATGCGGTAATGGGATTTTACAGTGGATAAATGAATTCAGATTTATAAGGCTAGTACGATATTCAATCCGCTAGGAGCCCATTTGCGCTGATACGAATTGAAACAACGAAAATCAATATTAGCTTTAACATTATTTTTAGTATTCATAGGATCGATTAGCTCTATTGAAAACATAGAGTCTCAAGAAAGAGACTTACAAATAAAACGTGCATTGCACATTCTTGCTCCTGATGAATCAGAATATGGCTATATTAGCAAGAATATTCATGAGGTCACAATCAATGATAGTCGTGTAGAGTTTCACGCTTCAGTTAATATTCTAAAAGTCCAGTCCAAATCTCCGGGAATTGTTCTTCAGATAGATGCTCGGGGGACCAGTCATTCTGAAGAAAGTGATTATGGTGCAACATCATCAAAGGATGAACTTAGGTATGCATTTAGACTGGCAACCGATGGAAGTGTGATTTTCTATTATCCATTTATGGATTCCTCGGCTGCTTTAACTGTAAAAGATGGATGGAAATTAGGAGAATGGATCCATCTTGCAATAATAGTTGATACAGATTCAGCTAAATTTTATATTAATGGAGTATTGGTCGACGAGAGCGATAGTGAACTATCACCGAAACCCGGCAGTTTTTATGTTTCGAAAATTGGCATGGGCAAGACAGATAGATTAAGAAGAGGCATGGAGGCTTTCATCACAAGAGTCTTGCTTGTTAAAGATGAATCAAATATATTCTCAGAGAACTTTGAACATAACCTTGAATCTTATGAAATAAAAAAGTCATCTAATGCAAAAGTTCAAGTAATCGATCTAGTTCGATTTACAAGCATTGAAGCATTTTCATCTCTGAAATCAATACCTTCAGGCGATACTGTGCTTCTAAGAGCTAAACTTTTAGATTCTTCTCTAAACGGAATTTCTAATAAGACAATTATCTTTGAATACCAATTTAATGACATATGGGTAAAAATTGTCGAATCACAAACAAACCATAACGGTACAGCCAAATTCAATTGGAAGGTCCTTAATGATCTACAAGGGCACATTTCTATAAGAGCCATTTTCCAAGGAGATACGGAATTTGCTGAATCCCAGAGCAAAAATCTAATCCTTCAGGTGACTATACCATCTGGTCCAAAGATTGAGACTCTCATCAGCATATTTTCAATCTTTACTATTGGATTAGTAGGCATAGCATTTCTGTTTTACAGATTAGGCCGAATCAAGTTCTTGAGTATTTTATTGCCGATAATTTGCTCAATCAGTCTTTTCTTTAGTTTACCTATATTAGCTAATGCCTTTGAAATTCAAACATATGTTGCTTATGAGCCTACTTCAGTTTCATTACAAATATTCGATACACAAATTGATCGAATAATTTGGTTTTTATCTAGCATTATTATGGCTATCTCCTGGATGGTACTTTATACAAGAAAGATATTAGAAAGGAAAATAACTGCAATCCCAATTATTTCAATGATCTTATCGATAACTCTTCTATTATTAGGAATAGATCATGTTGGATCATTTTTTGCTTTTCTTTCACCGATATTAGTAGCATTTACTCCATTACTAATTCACAATAAACGAGAATTATCTAATTCAATAAATTCTGTAATCATGTTTTTGATTTCATTTCTTTCTATGATATTCCTAATCGAGATCGGTTCTGCTCTTGGTTGGGTTTATAACTCGCTGGATCCGCATGTTCCTTTCGATGGCGATCCTAGATGGATTTTACCTTCACTTGAAGCTAATTTGACCGGAATTGTGTATCCATTTGCTTTGCCTGCTCTTATTGTTCTTGTGTTTTCGTGGGCATGGATTCCTGTATTAGATAAATTTTACAGATCATTCATCAAACAGCATATCGAGAACACAATGATAAAAACGAAAGATTATCTTAACTCGCAAAAACAAGAGAACAGAATCTCAAGAGATAATCACTACAAATACTTGTCGTTATTTATCATTCCAGCAATAATTTTGACATCCTTCTTTATTGTATACTATCCTTACTTCTATACTCCTAGACTGATTGGTGTTGATACACCTTGGTACTACGAAAATCTTCTCACCATCTCAAGCACGGAGGGAATACAACATGTGATATCCGATTATGGCGCGGTGACAAGAATGCCGTATCTACTAATTCTCTATGCCCTAATGACTGTCTTTTCTCTGCCACCTATGATAGTTGTCAAAATAGGCCCGGCAATACCTGCCGCTTTAATGGGCATCTCTTCATTCTATCTTACCCGAACGCTTACACGTAATGATTTCATAGCTACAATCTCAGCATTTTTAGGATTATTTTCAATAGCTACGACCGTAGGTATTTTTGCTGGTGTTTATGCAAACTGGCTTGCTTTAGGTTTCGTTTTGATATTTTGGACTTTATTACTTAAGGTCTGGCAAAATCCTTCACGAAGTCTTATTTTAATTACGGTCATAACGAGTTTCTTGATCTTAATTACTCACCCTTGGACATGGGCCATTATTCTGGCAAGCCTCGCAATATATCTAATGTTTAATCTAATCTTCCACCGTTCAGACAATAGTGACAGTTCCCAAAAGATCACTGCTAACAAATCTACTCTAATTATTCTAGGCATAAATTTCGCATTGTTGGTAATTCTTCTGGCAGTTTTCTCTAGTGGAGAATTCATTCGACTCTCAACTGAAGTACTTGCTGCCATGAATACAAAATATCTAACACAATTTTTAGGAGTCATCACATATTCTCTACGGTTTTATGTGGGCGGGTTTTTAGCCAATACAATCATCATAATATTATGCATACTGGGACTTTTTACAATCAGGAATTTAAAAAGACAATTCTATACAATATTCATCTCTTTGCTCTTAGTAGCTTTCATTCCTTTGCTACTCTTGGATTCTTGGTGGCAGTGGAGGTTACTCTATATGATCCCATACAATATACCGGCGACACTTTTCATATTCTATACATTAGAGGCGTCTAAAAAATCGGGAATAAGATACGTAGTTATTTCCACGATTTTATTTTCTCTGATAATTGTATTATCTTCATTTAACTACGCTTTAAGATGTCTGAATTATA
>JBAUBP010000124.1:0-3768 GCA_049676905.1 Bathyarchaeia archaeon | reverse complement strand
TCATACTCGGCGAGAAGCTTCCTAATGGTTCTCTCACCGATCCTAGCTATTATGAGCTTACTTTTGGTTGCGATAATGTTGCCGATAGGTCAATTGATCGGATTTGAAGGAGACTTGATAGTTGCGCTCTATCTTCTCGTACTCCCCGGTCTTGCACTCGTGATCGCTGGGGGAAGCTCAGGCTCCCCTTATGGGTCAGTGGGTGCAAGTCGTGAAGCTAGTTTGATGGCCGGATATGAACTCCCATATGCTCTTGCAGCATTGACAATAGCTTTCTATGTTAAATCGCTCAGTCTTTCATCAATAATGCAATTTCAAATAGAGAATGGGGCCTTCTTCCTAAAGTTTCCTTTGGCAACAATCGCTTTTCTCCTATGTATACTTCCGAAGATGGGCCGTCGTCCATTCGATGCTCCAGAGGCGGAGACAGAAATTATCGCTGGACCCTTAACAGAATATTCAGGGATCCTACTGGGTTTATTCGAGATGGCTAATGGAATCAAGTGGTTTGTTATACCGGCTTTTGCAGTTACTCTATTCTTCGGGGGTGGCTCGAACATAATTGAATTCGTTCTAAAGTGTCTTGGCCTCGTCCTACTTCTATCTTTAATTGATATAATTCATCCACGTTACAGGATCGATCAAGCCTTCAAATTTTTCATTAAATGGGCCCTTCCACTTGCACTAATTGATTTCATAAGGAGTCTGGTTTGGATTTGAAGAGACATGTGATATTAGAGGCTCTCAGAAGTTTTGTAAATCCTGTCACCACAAAATATCCAAAGAAGGAATATGTCCCTCCAGATGGATACAGAGGTGCGGCTGAATACGATGAAGAGAAATGTGTAGGCTGTGGAGCCTGCTCCCAAACATGTCCTCCAGAAGCCATTACCTTCAAGGATGAAGAAAAAACTAGAGCCATCAGACTCAGCTATGGTATATGTTCCTTTTGCGGACGGTGTGAGGAGATCTGCCCTTGGGAAGCGGTTCACCTGACAAAGAAATATGAACTAGCAGTTTACGACAAAAACGACGCTGGGACAGGAATTGATGTAGACCTATCGACGTGTACTGAATGTAAGAGACCATTTTTCCCAGCATCACAAATGAAAGCTTCAATTGAAAAAGTAAGCGAGACTCTTTCAGAGTATGGTATCAAAGAGGAGGAGCTCGCTGGTCTGATTTCACTGTGCCCAACATGTTCATTTACCGTTGAGAAAATGCCTGAAAGAAGAATGTTCATGAGAAAACTTGTGAAGTGACTTAAATGTTGAAAGCTCTACGTTCTTTTGCAAGAAGAAAGTCTCCATGGGTTATGCATGTTCCATGTGGAGGATGCAATGGTTGCGACATAGAGATTGTCGCAGCGTTAACACCAAAATATGATGTCGAAAGATTTGGCGTACTTCAGAAAGGTACTCCGCGACACGCGGATGTGTTAATGGTAACAGGTATTGTGACATGGCAAGTTAAAGATAGACTTAAAAAGATCTATGAGCAAACATCAAACCCTAAATTTGTAGTGGCATTCGGATCTTGCGCCATAGATGGTGACATATTTCGTGACGGGTACGGGTATGCTGGACCCTTGGATGAAGTTTTGCCAGTGAGTGCCTATGTTCCAGGGTGCCCACCAAGGCCTGAAGCACTAATAGATGGCCTAGTAAAACTATTGAAAAAAATCTAGATGCCGACTTGTATAGCGATCGCGCTGACTGCTCTTGAGGTATCGTTATCACTGTATTAGCCCAGCAAAAGAAATATAAGCAAGATATGCATGGCTGATTGAAATTAAAAGTCTGAAATGAATCATTCAGAAGGTATCGAATTGAATCAACTCAAAAATAGAAATGATATCGATGTTTTCTTCGGTGGAGAAGATGATACTACTATCTACTACTATAGACAGCACGCGCGCGCCTCTATTGAAGAGAAAAAAATGATCGACATCAAAAATGAACTTAGTTATGGCCTCAAGAGGGAAATTATTGGAACCATTGTTTTCACGGCGTCCACTGTTGCAGCACTCGCGACTTATTATGTGGGCTTCGGATTGATGGCTGTTGCGGCAACGTTCTTGACGGGATCAACAATTAAACTACTTTTGAGTAAGGATAGTCTTCGTTAAGATTCCGTACCTGTAATCGATCAGTCGGATTAGATTATCTCAGCGTTAGCTATTGTAACTGAGATCTAATTTTCATATCAGCCCCACTAATGCTTGTGCTGCTGCTCTTACGATAATCAATCCCACTTCTGGAAAAATTCCTATAATGATACAAAGGATTGAGAGGGCAAGTGGAGGCAGGGTCGTCCAATCTATATGCTCATCCAGGTTGGCATGTCCAGCGGGAAGCTCACCAAAGAATATCGCATGGATCATTCTGACTACATATGCCAAAGTAATGCCGCTTGCAAAAACCGCAAGGATGGTAAGGATGATCTGATTCTGTTCGAAACCAGCATAATAGATCATTAGTTTACTCCAGAATCCATTGAAAGGTGGGAGGCCAGCCATCGCCAGCGAAGCTACAATAAAAGAGAAAGCTGTCAAAGGCATGCGTTTTACAAGTCCACCCATATTCCTGATATTCCTTGTTCCGGTCCGCAAGATGAGATTCCCTGCACACAAGAATAATGTGACTTTGAATGCTGAATGATTCAAAATGTGGAATAGACCACCCTCAATTCCTAAGGGCGAACCATATGACAGAGCTAAGATGATGTATCCCATTTGGCTTATTGTGCTGTATGCGAGAAGTCTCTTAATATCTGTTTGAGTCAGAGCGATGAATGCTCCAAAAAGCATTGATGTCGATGCAAGAACGTAGAGAATAAAAGTAATTTTATCTGTACTTATCCCTCCATAAATTGAAAAAAGGATCAGAAAAAGTGCATAGGCACCGGTTTTCACTACCACTCCTGAAAGGATGGCGCTTATTGGAGTAGGTGCTTCAGCATGTGCATCTGGAAGCCATGCGTGAAATGGTACAATACCTGCTTTCAATCCAAGTCCGACTACTGCACATATTGCACCAAGATTAAGTAGTGTAAGCGGCTCACTGACGCCTCCGGATAAGCTTCCCGATATGCTGGTAAGGTCTAGCGATTCGGTTGATGCATAGATAAGTGTAATACTTATTATCGTAAACATCGCGCCTAATCCAGATAGTATGTAGAATTTGTATCCGGCCTCGAAGGCAGTACCAAATCCACTTCTTTCGAAAGAGACGAGCAGAATTGTGACTATGGTTGAGATTTCAAGGAAAAGAAAGATCATTGCCAAGTTAGTTGAGAAGACTGTTCCGAGTATTCCCCCAATGAATATCAAAGTGAGCATGTGATAATAATTGCGCCATGGTTCAGTTAGAGACTGATGGTTTATGTAAGATGCAGAGTATGCTGTTACTGCTAGCCCTACAATTATTGTTACTATCCCCATAAAGTATCCAAACGATGTCACGTGAAAGCCAAGATACGTGTATTCTTCTCCACCAAATATGCCAGGGGTCATACTGAAGACTAGGCTTGCTGACACCAACATTGCAAGGAAGGGTAGCCAGTTGCGTGCGCGCTTAGAGATTTCATAGACGGCAGGTATAAAAAGTGCTGCGCCGAAGGGACAAAGTGTTGCAAAGAGAGGCAAGATATTTTCTACTTCAGTCAATATATTCACCAACGCAACCTTGCTATCTTCCATGAATTCAACGTCTTATACTCCTGGTATATGCCTACTATGAGCCAGCCCACCAAACGGTTCAGTAGAAT
>JBAUBP010000123.1:0-10792 GCA_049676905.1 Bathyarchaeia archaeon | reverse complement strand
TGTTTGATGAGTAATAAAAAAGATTAGCAATATGAGGATGCAGAATATGCCGATTAATTCTCCAGCTCTTTCAGAAAGCTTCATTACATCTTTTTTAGCTTCTGACTCAGCGTGTCGGGCAAACCAGCCTTTGGCCTTACTCTCACTCAAAGTATCCACCATAATTTTTTGACAGTATAAATGAAATCGTATCCGATTTGTTTTTAGTTATTTCTTCTTATGTACTTACCTGTCAGATAGGTTGCGACAAATATTAAGATGAAAACCAGCCAGGTTCCTAAGAAGCTTTCAAACATTTCAAAACTCTTGATAATTAGCATAGAAACAATGAAAACGTCAGCAAGAATTGCAATACCAACAAAGATGATCGCTGTCTGCAACGCTGTAGTATAGTTGAATTTCTTGAAATAAATTGCAGATATTAATATTGCAATGATAGGCGCAGCGATTGCATGGATTATAAGTGCATTGTTGAAAGAAGTTGTACTCATACCAACTCCCATTACTGCACCACATAGTGACCATATGATGAAACCATGCAACAAAATGACAAGTGATTTGGCCATGCTTGATTTTACCATTCTAATACCACACTAAAGTTTGTATAACTAGTGCGCACTAGTGTTAGAAAAAAAGAGTGCCCGCTTATTTCTCGGGCTCACTCTTAGATACTGAGTTGTTTACTGATTCGTTTGACGGCTCTGGTTTTGCTGTCCGATCGATATAGATTGCGAATAGTAGCAATGCGAAGAATGTTGTTATGATCAGCTGGAATAAGGGTGCCAGTGCACCTGGCGTCATGGAGATGCCTCCAAGGCCTCCGCCAATACTTGGTGGGAAGAGTTGGCTTGTGAAGAGTTCAGCGATTATGAATAATCCTAGAAAACCGATGGTAGTATAGAAGTTCTCTCTGACGAAGCTTACACTTTTTCTTATAGCCTTGAAGATACCTAAGTCATCGACGACTGCTGCTGGTATCCAGAAGATTGTGAAGATGAATATCAAGGCTGCTATTGTGACGAGTATCAAGGCAATGCCAGATACGTTTGCGAAGGCCCCGATGATGGTTTGTATAGATGTCATTCCACCAGGAAATCCCTGTATGAAGGGACAATCAGCTGCATCTGCAAAGTCTCCACTCAAGAAAGGACAATCGAAAGTTTTTGGAAAGCCTTCCTTAAACATTTCAGAGGATTGAAGACCTGTAAACGCTGGGGCGATCATGGTGATCGCGGAACCTAGTCCAATAGAGAATATGATTAGGTAGATTATCCCAAGCAATATCGTGCCGCCCAAGATTCTTCCAAAATATTTCTTTGCGCCAATTTTGAAGTCTTCGAATCTAGTTTGACCGGTTTGAAGTGCTGTCTTATTTAGGTTCGACATTCCAGCGATGATGGCGACAAATAAAATGACTGCCAAGACAAAGAGTATGACTACTCCAATGAAACCGCCTCCCATTAGAGGTAGTATGGGATTCGACAGATTTCCAGCTACGACCAAAACTGGAACAAAGAGGTAAAGTGCTACTATGGCCAGGGCAACAGGAGCAAGATAAGTCAAAACCAAAGAAGGCAAGAAAAGTATTAGGTTCTTTTTCAAGACGTTGTATGATTTGCCTATCAATTCAAAAATATCCAAACATGACACCTATCTTTTTGTTAACGATGTTAAATTCTTCATGATGTATTAATATCACACTGTTAAAAACATTCTCTTAAGAATAATTGAAACATGTTAGGTCATCTGTCTTGCTAGGTTTTAATCCCTGAGACCTTAATACTAACTACTGAAGCCCCTACTCCCTTGATTTCTTCAGGCGATAGGTTTGATTTTTTGATTATTGCATCCGCTGTCGGATCATTCGTTATTAATTCTACAGGGAAATGAGTCTCATCAATTACTTTGATTCGATGAAATCCTGCTTTCTCTATGAGGTCTAAGTATTCATTCTTCATAACAGCGCCAGCAAGACAACCAACATAAGCTTCTACACTACGCTTTATGGAATCAGGAAGCGGTTTCAACAATACTATATCAGAGATCATCAATTTTCCCCCTGGTTTGAGCACTCTCAAAGCTTCACTGAATACACTGGCCTTGTCAGGTGAGAGATTGATTACACAATTTGATATAACTACATCAACAGCATTATCTGCAACAGGAAGATGCTCAATTTCTCCAAGCCTGAACTCCACATTCTTATAATTACTTTTATGGAGGTTTCCTCTAGCTTTTTCAACCATCTCCGGAGTCATGTCTACTCCAATGACTTTCCCTTTGTCACCGACTTTTCTCGATGCGAGAAAACAGTCGAAACCTGCACCAGAACCAAGATCAAGAACTGTTTGACCCTCTTCTAAAGAAGCGAGAGCGACTGGATTCCCACAGCCCAAGCCTAAATTTGATCCTTCAGGTACAATCTTTAATTCTTCTTCTGAGTATCCTATCTTTTTGCTGATATCATTTGCTTGATCTATAGCTTTATTATTAGAATCTGCAGGGGCACAACAAGAGTTTACAGGAGAACAACAGGAGCTTTCTCGTCTAGCAATTTTCGCATATCCTTCCCTAACGGATTTCCTTATTTTTGTATCTTCCATTTCAACTTCTCCTTTTCGATCGTCTTGAATCATTTGTATCGGGCTCTTCCATCATTGGATTCAATATTCCCTTTACTGTTCCTGTGAGATATTCAGCCTTAATTAAAGAAATGCAGCATGCTTTTTCTGGACTTTCCCAAGTTACAACGGCTAGCTTATCTCCAGGTCTGATTCCTGCTTTATCCCTAATGTCCTTGGGAAGAAGAATCTGACCTCTATCGTCTACACCAATTATCGACTCAACCTTGCAACAGCTCATCCCTTGATCTTGCGAATCGCAACAGGAGGACTCTTTTTCTTTAGAGACCATATTTTATCGTGCGATATATGTTTAATCTGAATATTTAAATAATTCGGAATTATCCGTATTTTCCGTTAATATTAAATATTCAGAATTATCGTTAAGGGGAATATTAGAAATGAAGAGTAGTGGTATCTGCTCAATCAAAGAGAAAGAGGTGAATAAGATGAAAGAGGGAATGACCAAAAAACAAAGGGATGATGCGATCTTTTGGGGTGTGATCGGTTTGATCATACTAGTTAGTTCAGGTATTTGGCTTGGGAAGGAACTTGGATGGTGGCATTTTGATTTTCCATTTTGGCCAGTGATTGCGATATGGATTGGTTTCGCAATCTTAGTGTCAGCAATCAGAAAGTTCTTCTAGTGTGCGCTCGATCATCCAATTTTAGCGCGCACTAGGATTCTCCCAACTCTATTTTTTTCTAGCAAAGTCCGATAGAAATGTTCAATGCTCAATTTTAACAGATTCGATTAGTGGGCCGCGCGCGCCAGACATACATAGGCTATGCTAAGGGAAAGCAGAAATCTGATGAGAAGTCTAGATTTCATTTCCTCTATCATTAAAGCACCAAGCTCGTCATTCTATAAAGTATTGATGTTAAAAGGTGGCCATCTTCCTATGGTCTGTTGATTGGAGAGAAGAATTCTTAGCCTATTCAACTTCAGTAGGAGATTTGATCCGAGTAGTCGTTAGCTGCCCAATAACAGCGAGGTCTTCAGTAGGCAGGTAATGACTGGCGGATTCATCGAATAGGGCTGAACAAGCAGTGGGAAATTCATTACTTTTCCATAGCACATATGTTATCGGTATTTTCGGTAAAGCTGGAATTTTTACTGAGTAATCACCATAATCAGCTTTGACTCCACTTAGGACTTTTGCAGCTTCAACTAGCATTTTTGGTTTAGTTCCAAACGTTTCCGCTATTGGAATTTCAGCTCTTCTTTTAAAAGCTCTCTCGTAAGCATAACCACCTGGTAGCTCTCTAAATTTTATCAATTTTCCAACTTCTTCAATATTTTTGGCTTTAGCATAATGCGAAAGCAGGACATAGAGTGTTTTAGGATTCTTGACATATTTTCCAAGGAGTTTATCGAACACCTTACCAGAATCCAACTCAACTTTGTAAGCCAGAAATTCCAACTCACTCATTTTGAAACCGAGGTTGCCATCAACGGTATGGATTATGTCAGAATAATTATCCCATTCGTCCAATGCTTTCACGTTATATTTAATGAATATAAATTTTGATTCGGTCAAATTATTTCTACAGAATGTTAAAAGCATTTTCACTATGACAAATCACATACCGCGCGCTTTATCGCCGTCTTTGAAATAAAGTGTAGATGTATGGTCTGATATCGCCAGATGGCATCCTATAATCATAGTCGAGAGCTTCAATTAAATGGAATTCTTCTCCCAAATTTTGTATTAACATGTTACTATCGTAATTTTTCACATCTAAACCGCTACATTTTTTCGCTCCTTTCAATGAAAAAGCAGCGATGAGGACATAACCGCCATTCCTAACAATTTTTTTCAATGTTGAGAAATAGGTTTGTATTTCGTCCTTCTTCAATAAGAAATGCAAGACGGCTCTATCATGCCACACAGCAATGTTCTCTAACTTACATACATAAGCTGGTTTTGCAATATCATCGACAATCCATTTAATTTTAGATGCTTTTCGCACTCCTAATCTTTCTTTTAATTTGTTTAAAGCCTCTTCACTTATGTCTGTAGCAATAATGTTGGTATATTTTTCGTCAAGAAGACAATCAATAAATGTGGATGCCCCTGATCCTACATCTAAAATGGGATCAGATTTTTCTATATTACATTTAGCCAATAATCGAAGACAAAGTGTTGGCTTATCCTCATACCATCCCAATGTCTTAACTTCTGTAGACTCGTAAACTTCATTCCAATGTTCTTTCATTTCATTATCCATCTGTGAATTTCACATCAGAGGGCTTTCATTATTTTTATGAAAACGAGTATTGCCAGATAGGATTTCATCCGTCTAATTAACATTGTTATAATAGCGCACGGTAATTTCTAGTAAAGATGTTTGAACAAAGCCCTTCTAAGAGCATAGTTAAAACGTATACCAGGTACTTATCTTGTTTTCTTTTTTCCACGATACCCCAAACAAAGATCACACAAATGTGGTGTCACATCAAAGTCAGACTGTCTATTCTTATCTATGTCTTTCGCAATTTTACGAGCCATCATTTTGAGTTCGGATGACATTTCTAGTTTGTTCGATTTTTTTATTCCTCTCTTAGAGCTAACATGTTGACTTATTGCGGCTTGAGTCATTCCAAGTTTTTTGGCTACTTCAACCTGTGAAAAGCCGTATTTCTCAATTAGATCTTTTATTATAAGAGATCTCAAGATGGGTAAGGATTTCTTCACCACAGTTTCACATGGTGGTCGCAATCTATTCACCGTATCCGTTTTTAATTAACAATTACTTTCGATATCGCATATTAAGAGAGGGCTTCATGTACGTTAGGGATTCTACTTTGTTTAAGATAATAAGATGTTCCTTCGATAGCTAACAGGTCACCAAGTATTGATGTTGCGGTTTGATAGCCTCCAGCTCCAGGTCCGATTAATGTCACTTCTCCCATGTGCTTTGTTTTTAATTGAATTGAGTTTAGTGACCCATCTACACAAATTGGGTCAGATATTTCAATGGATTGTGGAGCGATAATTGCGTCTTTCTCTATTGTACAGATTAGTTTTACTTTTCTCTTTTCTTTTTTATCCTTTCGAATCTTATCAAGGCTGACACCAGTGATGCCTATAGTCCTAATGTCTTTGAAATCGAATTTTCTTTTTAGAGCATAATTGGCGATTATTGTCAACTTTAATGCAGGATCAATTCCATTGATGTCAAGGGAGGGATCTTTCTCAGCATACCCCATCAGTTGTGCCTTCTTGAGGGCTTCAATCATCTGTATTTCTTCATCATACATCTTTGATAGAATATAATTAGTTGTTCCATTTAATATCGCCTTTAAAGATAGAACTTCATCGACTTCCACAGTTTGTCTAACAAATTCTAATATTGGTGTTCCACCACCTACAGTACCACTAAATCTGAAATCAACATTGTTCTGTGAAGCCAGATCTACGATAGTTCTCATTGCAAGAGCAGGTGGACCTTTATTTGTAGTTACAACATTCTTACCTTCTTTGATAGCGGCTTTTATGTAAGTGATGGCGGGTTCGCCATTAACAGGATTCGTTGGTGTCAATTCTAGAATTGTATCTGCTTCAATCTCTTTGATGGCAGATAGTGGTGAAAGCCCGAATTGACCGATATTAGAGGCGGCTGCAACCGTACCTTCTTTGGCGTCGATTTTTAGAAGTTCTTCTGGATCAATACCATTTGGATCTACAGCTCCTCCCTTTCTATCAAGAACAGCTACAGCTTTTAGATCAGAATTGAATTTGTTGGATCCCTTCTTTTTCTTTTCTCCAATCATTTTCAGAAAAGATCTTCCAACGTTACCAAAACCTATTATGATTAGTCGCATCTGGTCACCACATTAGTTAGTGTGAGATAACTCGATCATAAAACAATGAATGGATCATGTCTTCAGCTCAGAGGTTGATTTATTGATTGGGTCCTCCAACCATCGAGTTCCTCATCTTCAAAATACCATTTTAGAACCTTACTAACCTCGTCCAGTTCTACAAGAAAAGAGTCATGCCCATAATTAGATAAAATCGTTCTATGTATAACTGATTTTCTATTCGCTCTAAGCGCTTCTGCTACTTCTTCAAGTACGGAAGGGGGATATAGCCAGTCAGAACTGAAAGACAATAATAAGAAATTAGATTTAGTTAATTTGAAGGCTTGGATAAGTGACCCGTATCTTTTGGCCAAGTCAAAGTAATCTATAGCACGTGTTATGTATAGATAAGAATTAGCGTCAAACCTCTTTGTAAATGACTCGCCCTTATATTTTAGGTAACTCTCAATTTCAAACTCGACATCCAAACCATAACCGAAATCTTGCTTGCCCTGTAATTTTCTACCAAACTTACTCCTAAGACTCTCGTCACTGAGATATGTTATATGGCCTATCATTCTGGCAATGCTAAGTCCGTCAACCGGGGGGTTTCTGGAGTAGTAGTCTCCATTATTCCAATTAGGATCTTTCATTATAGCTATTCTACTAACTTCATGGAAGGCTATGTTCTGAGGAGTCTGGTAGGAAGCTGTCGCTATTGCTATGCTATGTTGGACTGAATCTGGGTATGCCACTGCCCAGTCTAAAACTTCCATACCTGCCATGGAGCCACCTATAGTCGCATATAACTTTGATATTCCAAAATGTTCAATCAGACTTTTTTGAACTGTGATCATGTCTCTTAGGGTGAATACTGGAAAGTTGGCTCCGTAAGGCTTGCCAGTTTTAGGATTTATTGAGTTAGGGCCAGTACTCCCTTTACATCCGCCAAGAGTATTCGCGCATATCACGAAGAATTTTTCTGTGTCCAAGGCTTTGTATGGTCCTATTATTCCATCCCACCACCCGACGTCATCTTTATTTAGATTATGTTTTCCAGCTGCATGGGCATCACCTGACAGTGTATGAAAAACCAGTATTGCATTGGTTTTTTCCTCATTTAATTTCCCGTATGTCTCGTAAACTAAGGTTATAGGACCAAGTTTTGCCCCAGATTCTAATAACAATTCTTGAGGTGGGTGAAAGAATGTTGTCTTTCGTTCAGGCACGATGTTTAGGCTTTGCATGCTTTCACTCACCTCAGATTTTTTTTCCAGGAGTTACTTTCTATGCAGCTTGTAGTGCTGTTGCCTTTTCATGTAGTTCTTTGAATAATACTGAAGTTAAATATCTCTCCCCTGTATCAGGCAGTATCACAACTATCAGTTTATCCTTATTTTCTTCTCTTTTTGCAACTTGAATGGCTGCAAATGCTGCTGCGCCACTTGAGATGCCGCAGAAGATTCCTTCTTCCTTTGCAAGGCGCTTGGCTGTTTCAATGGCCTCCTCATTCTTCACTTGGAGTATTTCATCTACCATATCAAGTCTCATTACTTCAGGAATGAATCCAGCTCCGATTCCTTGAATTTTATGTGGTCCGGGTTTTCCTCCTGAGAGTACTGGTGAGTCGACCGGCTCGACGGCAATTGCTTTAAAACTTGATTTCTTGGGTTTAATTACTTCAGAGACTCCGGTTATTGTTCCACCCGTACCTACTCCTGCCACTAGAATGTCTACTTTACCATCGGTATCGTCCCATATCTCGACCGCTGTTGTTTCCCTGTGTATCTGAGGATTAGCTGGATTAATGAACTGTTGTGGTATGAACGAGTTGGGTATTGTCTTGGCCAATTCCTCAGCTTTTTCAACAGCTCCTTTCATTCCTTTAGCACCAGGTGTCAAGACGACTTCTGACCCAAAAGCCATCAATAGAGTTCTTCGTTCGAGACTCATGGTGTCAGGCATTGTTAAGATTAGCCGGTAACCTTTTACAGCTGCTACCACGGCGAGGCCTATACCCGTATTTCCACTGGTAGGTTCAATTATAACTGAATCTGGTTTGATTAGATTCTGTTTTTCAGCCTCATCAATCATGCTCATGCAGATTCTGTCTTTTACACTACCTCCAGGATTTCTTGACTCAAGTTTGGCTAAAACTGTGCCCCATCCAGGTTCGATGATACGATTCAATTTAACGAGAGGTGTACGACCTATTATGGCCAACACATCTTTATTCACATTCATATTTATTTACCTCATTGATCCAAAACATGACAAAATTATTGCTTAATATCTCCTATTTAAGTATAACAACGTTAAGTATGTTTCTGTGTGAAATAAGGCGGACATTATGACAGCAGATTGGGAAAATATAAGAAACGAAGAATTTCCAGCAGCTAATAAAAATGTTCAATTAAAATCTGGCGGAGGATCCCCAATATCCAAGTCAGCATATGAGGCTGCGAAAAAATACTTCGATGACATGCTATACCATGGTGACATCTTTTGGATTGAGAATCTAGAGAAAGTTGAAAGAGTAAGATCAAAAGTCGCAAAATATCTCAATTCCAAGAGAGAGGAGGTCGGATTTCTCATCAACTCCTCATCATGTATGAAGGTAGTTCTCCACTATTTAGATCATGGCGAAGTTCTCTATCCAGAACAAGAGTTCCCAACATCAATACATGACATCAAGAGAGCAGGCATGAAACTTCGTCCGATAATACCTGTGAATAATCGATACCCAATATCAGAAATAAAGAAGGCAATCAGTAAAAACACTTCAAGCTTCATAACAAGCCATATACAATATCTCACCGGTTACAGACAAAACTTGGAAGAAACAG
Organism: Bathyarchaeia archaeon; assembly: GCA_049676905.1. Classification (GTDB taxonomy): domain Archaea; phylum Thermoproteota; class Bathyarchaeia; order 40CM-2-53-6; family RBG-13-38-9; genus RBG-13-38-9. Next base: position 1,517 of record JBAUBP010000123.1, on the reverse strand, counting down.
GGCTTCTCTGTAAACGCAATAACATTACACATATCGTTAATGCAACACAATCTTTTGGCGTCTTTCCTATCGATGTGACCAAATGTGAGATTGACCTACTTGTAGCTTCAGGGCTCAAATGGGCCTGCGCCGGTTACGGAATAGGAATACTCTACATCAAAGAGGAACTTGTTAACGGGAGAGAAATGCCCAACTTAACGGGTTGGCTGAGTGTTGAAGATCCTTACAAAATGGACCCACTTAATATCAAAGTGAAAAAAAATGCCAGAGCATTTGACGCTTTAGGAGGAGCCCCGCATTTTCCCCAAATATTTGCTTTAGGAGGTTCATTGAGTCTTTTGGAAAGAATTGGAGATGGAGATTTAAAAGAAGGCGTGATGCGGGTGAGTTCAAGAATAATCGAACTAACCAAATACTTAGATGAACAATTGAACAGTTTCAACCTCAACATAATTACACCGTTAGAAAAAGAATATCGATCAGGCATATTCACAATTAAAACTTCAAATGCCCAAAAAATCGCTGAAAAGTTAGAACAAAAAAAGATATTCATTTCATGCCGGCGAGATCCAAAGACTGGAGAAAAAGCATACCTTAGAATCAGCCTCAACTTCTATAATAACACTAGAGACATAGACACCTTGATAGAAGAGCTAGGTAGACTGCGTCATGACATCTCCTAAACTAGTTATTGCGAAACCTGTCGGAGGCTACCACGGTATAACTATAGAGTTCCCAACCTTACAGATGAACATAGACTATGAAGAGAAAAAAATTAGACCAAATAGAGGATATCCAAGATTTGTTCAACACCCTCAAGTAAGAATCCTGGAAGAAAAAGCTAAAGAAGAATACCATGGCTCATCGGCGATAGCTTTTACCTCAGCCGAGAGTTGCTTATACATAGTTATAGATTGTTTCTTCAACAAAGATGTGAAAGGAATTTACATAGATGATGGGCTTCCTAAAAAAATTTACAGTTTTCTCGTCGAGTCAGCAAATGAAGTAACACATCAAACAACAAAAGAGAAAGCTCAGATAGCCATAATAAATATTAATGCAAGCAAAAATCAGCCGAAGAAGGTTGAAGGAAGTCACACAATAGGATTTTCTAAAGACAACATAAAATCTAAGGATTATTCATCCGAATATGATGCGATCATATGGGGCCATCCTATTGAATCACTAGGCGTCTTGGTGTTATATAATAAAGATTATGAGATTTACGACCTCTTAAGAAGACATACAGGCTTCAATCTAAGTTCAAGAAAAGCTCAGAGAATCATAAGACGAAAGTCCTGCCCAACCTTCGAATTTGATCATTTGAAAAAGAAAATTGCTTCACTTGAAAAAACCGATGGAGAAAATTGTTTACTATATCCATCAGGAATGGCCGCTATCTTTTCATCGATAATAACGTGTTGGAAACCTAATAGACCCAAACTGATTATGATAGGATCCGCTTACGTGGATACTCTATGTATTCTTGAGAAATGGCCTTCGAGAAGAGGAACCCT
>JBAUBP010000122.1:0-2347 GCA_049676905.1 Bathyarchaeia archaeon | reverse complement strand
GAATATGCCTATTCCAAATGCATTTGCTTATGGTTCACCTATTGCAGGGAATAAGGTAGCAGTAACTAGAGGACTACTCAATGAACTTGAAGAAGAAGAGATCGAAGCAGTAGTTGGTCACGAGCTCGGCCACATAAAAAATAGAGATGTACAGGTAATGATGTTTGCCTCAATATTACCAGCAATATTCTATTTTATTGGATTCTCATTTATGATGTCTTCATTTTATGGGGGAGCTAGACAAAGGCAAGGCGGAGGTGCAGCACCAATCCTTATCGGAATGGGTTGCATGGCAATTTATTGGATCCTGACACTTTTTACACTTGGTCTAAGTAGATTACGAGAATATTATGCCGACAGAAGAAGCTGCTCTATTGTAGATGATGGACCACGGAAACTTTCAGAAGCATTGGCAAAGATTGTATCATCAAGTAGTAAGTTGAAACATAGCCGTAAAACAAAAAGCAATCTTAACAGCTTCAAAGCTCTATTTATCGAAGATCCAGATAGCGCTGATCGGGACGAGGTTGCCATATCAGAAGCTAGGATGTTCAAAACAGATCAACAGCTAGTGAATAAGATATTGGTAAAGAAGGTTAGCTCAACTGATAGGTTACTAGAATTATTGTCAACGCATCCAAATATAGTTAAGCGCATCCAAACTTTACAGAAATTGTCTTAGATTCTCCTGTTCTCTCATTTTTTCAACTGATTTTCCCTATTGGAATTATATAAAGTGGTTTTTCTTCCGGATTGAGATGGAGAATCTGAACTACTTTTTCATCATGAAATGCTCCAACAGTGACAACCCCAAGATTAAGAGCGGTTGCTTGTAGACAGATATTTTGAGCAGCATGTCCTACTTCTATGTGAACATATCTGACCCCACGGTCACCATATTTGCCAGTTGTCCGCTCATATATTGCCGTAATAACAATATTGATAGCGGCTTTTTCAACCCAATCTTGTCCTAATGCAGCATCAGCAATATCAGATCTTTGGTCGCCATCAACAGTTTTCAGTAGATTATTTTCTATTGGCATATAATGATAAACTCCTGCTTCCAGACCTTCCACATCTCCAACAACCACATACAATTCGAGAGGATAAAGACCGCCAGCAGAAGGCGCAGTTCTCAATCTTTTCTCATGTGTTATACCTTGAGCCGACCACAATATCTGTGATATCTCATCTAATGTTAATGGGTCCCCGCTATATTCTCTTGTTGACCTCCTTTTCAACAAAGCTTCTTCCATTGAAAAACTACTTTCATGTGATGGTTCAGGTAGAGATATTAATTCATCTGAGATGAGTGTTGAAGATGTAGTGATTTGGTTTCCACCTTTATTCCAGAGTGCAGTATGAAGTAATATTGAAATGAAGATTATTGATGAAATAAATATTATTCCAATTATTTTCCTTTTCGAATTTTTTCACCTCTCATTTGCGATTATTGATATAATCTAGAATATGCTCTTTTCTAGGATTATTAATCAGTATTTCATGTTTAACTTAGAAATAGCATAGGGCTACTTAGGATTTCAAATACTCTATTATTGCGGTAATTTCTTCAGGAGTTAGAACTTTACTCCATGATGGCATACCCTTTTCTGGTCTCCCCTTCTCGATCACCGTTCTATTGACATTTTTTGCTGATAAAGTGGGAGCTTGACTAGGTTTTTCGGGGAGCGGTACCATACGTTTCTCCCCGTGGCATACAATACAGTTACCTTTGAACAGTTCCTCTCCATTTATTATTCCGGGTACAGATGTTGTAAATGACGGAGAATTTGATATTTCAGAATCAAATGAATCATAAAAACAGTAATAATATACAACTGACAACATTATGATACTAATTAAAAATACTATGGTTAACTGTCTCATCTATGACGCCACACTAGTGATACTAAACAATTAATTTTGAATTCTTACAATCATTTTAATATTTTTTAAATCTAGAAAATTTAAAGGAAACCAATAAACAAAAAAGGTGTTGTCATAATCTTTTTTCCTTCAATGGTTGAAAGTCCACAATGAGAATTCTGATAGAATCACCTTTCTTATTGGCTGGAGATAACTTAGATCTCCTCAAGAATGCATACGTATTAATAGATAATGAACTGATTGCAGAAGTTGGAACTGGGGAGAGACCTCAAGCTGAGAAGAAAATATCGTTTAAAAATGAGATAATAATTCCTGGTTTGATTAATTCACATGTTCATATTGGGGATTCTGCATTCAAAGATCAAGGGCAAGGAAAAACTGTTAATGATCTCTTTAAACCTCCAAACGGTTTGAAACATAGGCTATTAGAACATACTGAAACGAAGATATTGGTACAAGC
>JBAUBP010000121.1:0-6532 GCA_049676905.1 Bathyarchaeia archaeon | reverse complement strand
CTCTATCTGGATACTGTAGACTTTGCATTGCTTGAAATATTCTATCTCTTCAGCATAATTAGGATGAAAGCATCCATAGACTACCACAGATTTATTTTCAGTCAAAGCATATACCCTGTAATCTTGGATTAATGCTGTCGTTAGCCGTTCTTGATTGATATAAATATAACGTTGTTATGTAATTGTTTTATTTAATTTTCTCTAGCTCACTCAGGATTTCATCGTAATTTGGCTCTACTGTAGGATCTTCTGTAATCCATTTGTAACGCACTATACCTTTATCATCTATAATGAAAATCGAACGTTTCGCTGCAGTATAATCTTTTAATCCGGCAAAATCTTCAACTGCTACTCCATAAATTTTTACGACCTCTCGAGAATAGTCACTTAAAAGATTAAAATTGAGACCGTTTATTTCCGAAAAAGCCTTGTTGCAGAATGGATCATTAACGCTTATTCCAATCACCTGTGCCTTCATATCGTTGAGTTTTGTAAGCGAGTCTCGGAAGGTACACATTTCCTTTGTACAAACACTCGTGAATGCACCAGGATAAAAAGCTAAGACAACCTTATTCTCGAAATTTGTTAGTGATATCTTTTTTAAATTAATATCTGTTAAAGTGAAAATTGGCGCATTTTTGCCTATTTCTATTTCTACCATGACAAACCCCGAATATCAATTTCCATCTCGTGATCGACGTTTATTTGAAATAAATAATTTGCGCTTTAGTGCACCACACTGAAAAGATCTTTTTAAACCATTAGCGCACACACTTCAATCATTAATGCTCGATATCCTTTTATTCATGAATTTTGGAAGAGCACTAAGGTGTTTTTCATGGGAAAAAAGGCAAGAGATATAGTAAAATTAGACATTCAAGAATTACTTAAAGATCTCAATAGCTTATATGCTGATGAATGGATAGCCTTTTACTATTACACGTGGGCTGCAAGCTATGCAGAAGGCCCAACTTCTCCATCAATAACATGTGAAATTGAAAAAATATCAAAAGATGAGTTCGAGCATTCATCTGAACTTGCAGATAGAATATATGAGTTGGGTGGAGAACCAGAGAGAGAACCAGAGAATCTTCAAAAAATAGCGAACTGTAAGAAAATTACATTCCCAAAAGACGAAAGAGATATCGATGGTATACTTAATGCTCTTACTGCTGCAGAGGCATGTGCCATAGAGGGTTATAATAAACTTCTACTCAAAGTATCATCGTGTTATGCAAAGGATGTACGAACATTTCACCTCATTCAACATATACTTTCAGAAGAAATCGAACATGAAGAAGCTTTTGAGAATCTACTAGAAAAGAAGAAATAATAAAAATTTAGATTTTCAAAATCTCTTCTTTCTTTTATTTTTTTAGAAACAAGAAAACTATTCTTAAAAATCTTAAAAAAATAAAGCATTTTACTGCTTATTTTTAACGCACTAATTATTGATATACAATTTACACCATAAGATAATATGCACCAAAAAGAATGCTCAGAAAACTAAACCATTACGGTTAACTCGGTGTGCAAAATATTTGCCTAAGAAGAAAAAATGAATTTCCAAGACTGAAATTAATATATTGAAAAATAAGATAGATGAAATCCTTGAGAATCTCAGAAGACATAATAAAATACTTGTCGCCATGTCTGGTGGAATAGATAGTTCCTTAGTTGCTTTATTAGCAAAGAAAGCAGTGGGAAAAAATGCTTTAGCAGTAACAGTCGATTCAATAGCATTACCTAAAGAAGAACTCGATGACGCAAAAAGAATATCCAAGAAAATTGGGATAAAACACATAACAGCGAATATGAGTGAAACTCCTAACCGAATTTTTTCTCAAAATCCACCTGACAGATGTGATTATTGCAAAAAAAATATTATCAAAAAACTTAAACAAATTGCAAAAAAGCATGATATGAAAATCATAGCAGATGGAACAAATCTTGATGACTTAAAAACACATAGACCAGGAGCATTAGCACTCATTGAAGAAAAAATTCTGTCCTCTAGCTGAAGCGGGTTTGACAAAAAAAGATATAAGAGAAATTTCTAAAATTTTCAATTTACCCAACGTAGAGAAACCTTCCATGGCGTGCTTATTGTCTCGATTTCCGTACGGACAAAAGATCACAAAGGAGAAGATCCATCGAGTTGCCGAAGCAGAAAAATTCATAAGAAAAATTCTTGATGCTAAAGAAGTTAGAGTACGATACCATGAAGATATTGCCCGAATCGAATTAGGGAGAGACGAAAGAAAACTCATTTTCGATGAAAAAAAGATGGATATTATATATAAAAAATTAAAAGAGTTAGGCTTCAACTATATAACAATCGATCTTCTGGGTTATAGAAGCGGAAGTTTAGATGAAACTCTAAAACGGAAAATTATTCCGAATAAATTGAATAAATAATAGGATCTAGAATATCGCTTAGTAAGAATCATCGAACATTGATGATATTAAACACAATCTTAAGACATTTATTCAACTAATCAAAACCAGTAAAGGCAAGAATATTCCAAATTATTAGATTAGTTACCAAAATTTATGCGCGATGAGGCATTATTGTTGAGAGATATTTTAGAGAGACTAATCAAAGGTTCGATTTCTATAGATGATGCCGAAAAACTGCTTAGAACACAGGCAATAGATGAAATTAGTAATATTGCCAAACTGGATATCAATAGAGATCTAAGGGGCGGAATACCTGAAATAATTCTTGCTGAAGGTAAGACCAACGAAGATCTATCAAATATCACGAAAAGCATGTTGAAAGAGAAAGGAAGAACAATAATTAGTCGAGCCAATAAAGAACAACTTGAATTTGTGCGAAAAACGGCCCCTAAGAATTCGATCATTAATATACATCAGAAGGCTGGAATGTGCATTCTAAAAATGAAGGATTTTCACATTCATACTACTGGAGGCAAAATCGGTATCTTGGCAGCCGGAACTGCCGATATTCCAATCGCAGAAGAATCAAAAATTATTTCGGAAGAAATGGGTTGTCAAACAATTACCGCTTATGATGTAGGAGTAGCTGGTATTCACAGACTTTTTCCTCCTTTGAAAAGTATGATTGGCAAAGATGTGGATGTCATAATTGCCATTGCAGGCCGGGAAGGTGCTCTACCATCTGTTGTATCAGGTCTGGTTAATATTCCAGTAATAGGTGTACCAACCTCAGTTGGATATGGATTTGGTGAAAAAGGAATTGCATCTCTTATGGCTATGCTTCAAGGATGCTCGCTCGGACTATCAGTTGTGAACATCAACGGGGGAGTTGCAGCAGGAGTTATTGCAGTTCTTATTGCAAATAGAGCAGCCAAATTTAGAAACAAAACTTCAAAGATGATATAATATTTGAGCTGAAATGACCTCAAAAATCGATGCTATTCAATTTTATTTGAAAAACATAGCCGATAAAAGAGTAAGCACTCTAAAATATAAAATAATAATTATCAAGAATTCCTATTTTTTTGTTATTCATAAAGGATATGAAGAAAAATTTTATACATCTGGACATAAAGATATTAAAGGATGGTATAGTGGCATATTATCTTTTAGTAAAGCAGAACTAGATTTATTCCATATCTTTATTTCTGATATATATTATAATCATTTAAGTACTGAAGACCTTTTTCTAAAAATTGTATATCAGATTATAATGTATCTTAATTATGATTTTCTAAAATTGAAATACAAAAAATCAAGAAAACAAATGTATAACTATCTAAAAGAAAATCTTCCTAAAAATATTAAAGTCAATGATTTAACAATTGATGGCCTATTAAACAGCAAAGAGGATCAAACCCTTTTTCACAAAGCACGAATCATTATTCCACATATGAGCCTTTTTACGTTGTTGGATAGACTTCCTCCTTCCGATAAAAATTTAATTTACCTGAATGAGGTTCAAACCCATTTAGAACCATTTGAATATATGATCGAAGACCATGAAGAACATCAATTAGAACATCATCATGAAACTCACGAGCATCACTAATCATAACATGTTCAGGTAATCTATGATAAAAATGAAATTTTTATGAAAATATATGAGAACGAATCCAACACCAAATGAGGAGACAATTCTCTTGAGTAGACAACACATTACGTTTACAGGCAAAGTAGAATTGATTAACAACAGGATGCATGAAATATTATCAGAGGAATCTACTCGTCTAAATCAGGTAGACTTGGTTGATGATCAAATAAGCACAATAGGCAAAAGATACAGACCAACCCTCCTTCTAGTGACTGGAGAAAGCATTGGATTAGACTTGACCGAATTGATCGACGCAGCTGCTGGTATCGAATTAGTTCATGACTCTTCTTTAATTTTTGATGACATAATAGACGAAGAATATAAGCGAAGAGAAAAACTGTCATTACATCGGAGCTATGGAACAGGATTAGCAATCGGAATAGGACTTACATTATCAGCAATTGGTATCAAATTACTATTAAGCTACGAAAAAAAAGAAATCAAAGAACTTGTCTCTCAGATGTTAGTGGATCTTTCTGAGGGAGCAACTCTCGAGAATAAGCATGATACTGAGATCGCCATAGATGATTATCTAATTATGTGTACACTAAAAAGTGGATCGGTATTTGGAATAGCAACATCAATTGCCGCCGCACTTGCCAATAAATATCCTTACGAAACCAATAGATTTCTTGATATGGGAAGACTCATCGGATTATCCTACCAATTGATGGACGATATTGTTGACAAAAGATTTGATAAAAGAAGATTAAACTATCAATCCAAATTTAAAATACCTAATAACATTCCGATCCACTCAGAGCTTTCATACTTACTTGAATCCAATTACTCAAATTCAGGTTCGAGTGATTCTTCCTTAATTCTCAGAAATATACTAAGGAGAGCTCTTAAAAGAATCTCAGAACTTGAAAATGAACTTATTTCCACAAAACATCTTCATGCTTTTCAAAGTTTCACAAAACATATTTTTAAAAAAGTAATTTGATCTCTAAGATTTCCGTTATTATCAATTCTAAAGAAGTTAGAGTGGAAAACGAATAGTACACAATAGATACTATTTTACACATAGAACGGTTTAAACATAAATCAGGATTAAGAATATTAATAAATTAAAAAAAGAAGTCGTGAACATCAGATATTTAAGATGTTCACGTTGAAATACTTATATTATTTTTAATTCTTTTCCTACTCTTTCGAATCCCCCAACTGCATAATCCAATTGTTCTTTAGTATGATGGGCATTGACTATCGATCTTATTCTATCGGTACCTTTAGGCACAACCGGATAGCTAATAGCTCCGCAGAATATTTTCTCCTTCTCGTAAAGTAGTTTGCTTAATGATTGTGCTTTCTCAGGAGTTCCCACTATTACAGGAGTTATAGGTGTTTGACTGACACCCGTATTGAAGCCCAAGTCTTGTAATTCTTTCTTGAAATATTTTGTATTATCACGTAGTCTCTCAACACGTTCTGGTTCTCGTTTGAGTATTTCTACAGCTTTCAATGCGGCTCCACATTCTCCTGGTGAAAGGAATCCCGTTGAGAAACAAAAAGGTCTCGAACGACGATAAAGGTAGTATCTTAGTTCTTCACTTCCAGCAATATATCCGCCAACAGTTGCTAATGCCTTTGACAGAGTACCCATTTGAACTTCTACTTTCCCTTCAACATTGAAATGTTCGCATGTTCCTCTTCCGTTCTTTCCGAGTACACCTGAAGCATGAGCTTCATCAATAAACGTAAACGCATCATATTTTTCGGCTAATTCTATAATTTCTGGAAGAGGACAAATATCACCATCCATGCTGAAAACTGCATCAGTGATTATCATAGTTTTACCGGTCTCACGTGTTTTTGTACTTTCTTTCAGTTTCTTTTCAAGATCTTCCATATCATTATGTTTGTAGATTATGCGATTAGTTTTTCTCGCCATTCTGCATCCGTCTATTATACTTGCGTGATTCAGTTCATCACTTACTATCGTATCGCCTTCTGCCATCACACACCAGATTGAACCCATATTTGCTGTATAACCCGTGGGGTAAACTAAAGCAGCATCAGCTGACTTAAATTCTGCTAATTTCTCATCGAGTTCCTCTTGTATATCAAAAGTCATAATTTTTCTTCCAGTGCCCATCCCAGCTCCATATTTTTTAATTGCAGCTATCGCAGCTTCTTTCATTTCAGGATGATTGGCCAGTCCTAAGTAGTTGTTAGCACAAAGAACTAGAATTTCTTGGCCGTCTAGATTTGATTTTGTATCGTCTGGACCAGCTAGAACTCTAAAATGAGGAGCGTAATTTATTCTTTTGAGTTCGTCGAATTGTTCTCTGATAAATTTTTCATATTTTTCATTTACCAAGCTAGATCTACCTGTAAACTAGAAAGAACCGTTAGGCCCTTTAAAAGATTTTTTTAGTCTCTATTTTTTCATTAACTGATTGAAGGTTCTCATCCAGTCATAGTTTCTTGGCAACAATAAATCTGATTAAAGATTGGACCAAGAGTGGGATAATT
>JBAUBP010000120.1:0-1788 GCA_049676905.1 Bathyarchaeia archaeon | reverse complement strand
AATATCAAGAATATTGGTATAGGCTCATATAATCCCGTTAAAATGCCAATCAAATATACTATCACGAATATTATTCCCATTATAAACCAGGAACGATAGTCTGGTTCTTTCTGTGTCCTACCTCTCTTTAACGTATAGACAACGGTGATAATACCTAATAGAATTATTACAGCCAATACTGCAAACAAAGGAATATCCATTGTGAATTCAACTAAAATATCAATCGATCATCTATATAATCTATTTTTTAGATGCAGAATTCAGAGACATAACAATGACTATATATTCCCCTTCTCTAACCGAATCAAGAACAACACAATGATATTCATGGCGTATTCCAAATGACCAAAGCACATTCTATTTTAAATAAAAAAGAAAGTCAATTCGTTTTTCTTGAAAAATTTGCTCTGGATTTAGGTGCTATTGAAGCTAAAATAATTCCAGCAGAAAACGTAGTTGTTGAAGATAGAGTTGTTCTCAAGTGCATTGCAGGATGTCCCTCATACAAGAAAAAATTGAATTGTCCACCTTACGCTCCAACAGTTGATGAATTCAGAAAGATGCTGAAAGATTATCGATTTGCCATGTTAGTCAAATTCAAATCTAATGCTGAAATAAAAAACGAAGATGTAGCCAGAAGTCTGTTAAGGTGCCAATACGACGAAGAAATTCCAACACCTCTTAAAGAAGAAGCAACAAAATTTTTGGATGACTGGAAAAAAGATAATAGAAGATTCAATCAAATAGTTCTCGAACTTGAAAAAGCAGCCTTCAATAAAGGTTTCACGTTTGCAGTCGGATTTTCAATCGGATCCTGCTCTTTATGTGAAAAATGCAGCATAGAGAATAAAGTATGCATCTATCCAACTATGACTCGTTTTCCCGAACATGCAGTCGGTGTTAATATGAAGAAGACTGTTGAAAAAGCAGGCATGACAATAACTTTTCCCTTTGAAAAGGTACCTGACCCTATAGCACTATTATTAATTGACTAGATTACCTACTTTGTATAATCAAAAGATATTATATTTATGAATCAGTTTTGGGTTAAGGTCTTAGGCATTCTTGTTTTAATTGCTCTAACCAATGGAATAGCGATTATAGCACCTATCATCATTTGACCGATGTTTACAGGTATCTCAACAATAGCTACTACTCCTAGTATTAGTTGCTGGTAAAGAAAATAACCTATGACCATCACTGTTCCCCCAATCAGTATTGAGATAATCTGCCAACTTAGATACGGATCCTGTTTCAATGAAATGTACAATATTGTAATCGCAGCAATCACAGACAACATAATCCAGAATAAGTTTGGAATATTAACCTCAAATCCTAACGGTAAGATTGGCCAAGCAATTGTAATCTCCATCTTTCCACTATAGTATGTGGATCCTATCAGGTATATGATACAGGCAAACGATATTGCAGCAGCAATTGATAGAATCTTACTAGATCTAGGACTCAATTTCCTGTATGGATTTCTTGAAGCTAAAAATCCTACAATAGCTCCCTCCAAACCTTTTATGATGAGAGTCGCTGGAGCATACACTGCATAACCTAGAGCCAAATCTGCAATCATTGATCCAATACCAGCTGATAATCCTCCAATTGAAGCACCAAATAGAAGAGCTGCAACGTAGACCATGGTTTCTCCAATATTGAAATATCCTCTAGTAGCAGGTACACTCACAGAAAATGAGATTGTAGCAACAGCAGTCAATGCTGTGAATATAGCAATCAGACTAACCTTCCAAGCAGGACTAGTTATACTGTATCCAGACAGTT
>JBAUBP010000119.1:0-3128 GCA_049676905.1 Bathyarchaeia archaeon | reverse complement strand
GCTTGTAGAATTTTTTACGTCCCGCGATTTTTCTGTTTTCTTAATGATGGGATTAGCGTTCATTGCGATCGGCCTACCTCATAGAGATAGATGGGGTAAACCTCGCAGGTTATTGAATGAAAGAGAGATAAGGATTCAGAAAATCATTATGGTTGCTATAGCAATACTTGTAGTGTTAGGTCTTGGAATATTTCTTTTTATCGCGTATTACTATTGATATTTTTACTGTGCGCAGTCGCCCCAAAATCGAGCAATCATCATAAACTGTTTTTTCAGTCTGATTTTGTGAAGAAGATAAGTTATTAGGATTGAATGTTTGATTCAAGGTTTGGTGGTGTTATGTCTGAAAATCCTTTGAATGTATTCAAGAGGCTTGATTCCGAATTTTTTAGGACAATTGAAAGTGCTAGAGATTTCACTTTTGCTGATGGGGTTCTCTCCAGAAAATACAAATTGCTTGTAGCCATGGCTTTGGATGCTTCTGTAGGAGCTGTTGAAGGTGTTAGAGTTCTGGCTCAATCAGCTATGGAAGCTGGAGCAACAAAGGAAGAGATTGCAGAGGTTTTGAGAGTTACTCATTATATCAGTGGGGTAGGGAGCACTTATACTGCTGCGCATGCCCTTAAGGACATTATATAATGCGCGTTCTTATCAGGTGAAGTATTGGTTTAAGACCGTAAGGTGTTAAGATTCTTTGCTATTTCTGAGCGTGCGCTATGTTGCAACGTTTTATATATCATAGATTTTCCATTCTTCATTGTTAAATTTGGGAGAGATATGAAAATGAGTTCAAGAAGCCCTGTTACAGGCGGCTTAATGATACTATTCGGAATAGTTCTGTTGGCTTTTCCATGGTTCGGTCTATGGACTATAGCGTCAATTATGGGATTCGCATTGATCCTGGTTGGACTTGGATTACTGGTGTTTGGTATCGCTTCAATGGGCGCGAGTAAGGCTACAGGCATTATTTTTTCAATACTTGGTATTCTCGGCTTGGTGATAGGGGTAGGTCTATTTGGTAACATCGGTGCTTTTGCTTGGCTTGCAAGTTTTGCACTCTATTTAGCTGGCTTCATCCTGATCATTGCAGGTATCGTGCAGCTGTTTCAAAAGCCTCCAGTCAAATACGGGAAAGCTATGGGCATCATTGGGGTAGTACTAGGCGTAATCTACATAATATTGGGTTCAGTTGCAATAGATCCAAGTGTACTTTCCATTCTGATGGGCATATGGCTCATAATCATGGGCATAGGTAAACTACTCTAATCAACGCTAAACTATCAAATCATATACGACAATAAGGAAAAATTTCAATTTAGAGGTCACATTTTTTTCATGTGACTTCCTTTTTTTTTAACCTGAATCTTTATAGTAGAGGTTTTTTTACGCGCGCTAATCTGGATTTTATGATGAGCCTAACTCAGCATTATTGAGTTATTTTTTGATATCTTGATTTTAGAATTAAAATAATATTAAGACGGTTGAATTCAATGTTATCAGAAAAGTCTTGATTTAAAAGTGGATTTGAATTTGCGTCAAACTTTAGGTCTTGCATCTTCCGATATTACCGTTTCACTTAGGCCACCTTTGAAATGGGCTGGTGGAAAAAGATGGTTAGTTCCTCATCTTAAGCCGATTTGGAGAGAACACAGTAATAGAAGACTTGTTGAACCGTTATGCGGTGGCTTAGCTGTCACTCTTGGTTTGATGCCAACTCATGCTCTTTTAAATGACATAAACATCCATGCAATCAACTTCTTTGTTTGGCTGAAGAAGGGACTTGTAATATCTATTTCAATGGAAAACAATCGAGAGTTATATTATCAACATAGAAAACGGTTTAATGAACTTATTAAGACTGGTAAAAACAGTAGCAAAGAAGCGGCTGGACTGTTTTATTATCTTAATAGAACATGCTACAACGGTTTGTGTCGTTTTAACCTTTCAGGAGAGTTCAACGTACCTTTTGGAAGTTATAAAAAAATTAATTATGTCCGAGATTTTACTCCTTATAAATTAGTTTTTAGAAATTGGGATTTTACGACTGGCGATTTCGAAGATGTTTCCTTAGATCCAGAAGATTTTGTTTATGCAGATCCTCCCTATGATGTGGAATTTACACAATATTCCAAAGAGGGATTTTCTTGGGAGGATCAGATTCGTCTCGCAAAATGGTTGAAACATCATAAAGGTCCAGTTGTGCTTTCAAACCAAGCTACAAAAAGAATTCGAAAACTATACATTGATTTAGGATATCAATTGCGTTTCTTTAATGTTCCACGAATGATTAGTTGTAAGGGCGATAAGAGGATCCCTGCTGTTGAAGTATTAGCTTTACGAGGTGTTTAGAAAATATCTCCTCGTGATACTACTACTGGTGGAGTACTTGAAGATATGATTCTCCCGGCATTGGATCGTGGAGGCTATCATTATGAAAAACAAAAAGTGATAGGTAATCGATTAGGTGGAGGCAAACATAAGATAGATGCTATTGTGACTTTAAATGATCGCAAAATACTCATTGAAATGAAGTGGCAGCAGACATCAGGAACAACTGAACAAAAAATCCCTTTTGCAGTCATGTGTCTTGCAGATGCAGTTCATAAGAGGCAAGGAACATTTTCAAAGGCATATCTTGTTTTGGGAGGAGAAGGATGGAAACTTCGCGAATATTATCTAAGTGGAAAAATTCGAGATTATTTAAATAATTGCGATCCTGTTGAAATTATTTCTTTAGAGTCCTTTATAGCCAAAGCAAATAAAAAAGAACTGTAATCCTATAACATTAACGTAAACAACTATTCATGTCCAGGTAATAACTGGAGGTGTTTATTATTTGGAATCTGAGCGACCTATAAATGTGTCAAGAGATACAGTTTTTACACCATCTGTTGCTACGGGCCATTATGTATTCATCCATGCTGGTGCATTCCTTACAGATTATCTGACCCGAATCATTATGTGAAAATAGTCGTCCGCATTCTCCACATATTTTTTCTCTTGACATAAGCATCACTCTAAGAAGGATGGTAACTAAATCCTCGATTTGTATCTTGAACATTTTACACAATTTTGTAGAGATTATCTAGAATAATACAACTTGACCTACAGTTCTTTCTGTCATATAA